>JAHECI010000020.1:17312-20029 GCA_024641825.1 Desulfobacterales bacterium
GCCGTCACGTCTCTGACGTGCTGACGGATATTCTCAAGTCCGCCCTCCTGCCGGTCAACCAGAATAACCGCTTTAACCACATCCAGTCCTTCGGAACCGGCCCGTTCGATGGCCTTGATTGTGGACCCCCCGGTGGTCGCAACATCGTCGATGATAACCACCCGTTGTCCCGGTTGCAGGTCACCTTCGACCCACTTGACAATTCCATGATCTTTTTGGGTTTTGCGTATGGAAAAGGCATTTATCGGACTACCTTTTAGTTCTGATACAAATGCCGTGGCCATGGCCATTGGATCCGCACCGAAAGTAAGCCCGCCAATGCCGTCCGGCTTTAAATCTTTTATGATATCAAATACAAGGTGCCCCACCAGAAACATACCCCTCGGGCTTAATGTCGTCGGCTTACAGTTCACGTAAAAACGACTCATTCTGCCTGAAACAAGTTTAAAACTCGGGGTTTCGGTGTATTTAAAAGACTTTTTACATATGATTTCAATAAGTTCCTGCTTCATAACGACTTTTCTCCGCTCCATTTTTTAAATGAACTCAAACGGTCAAACGCTCCTCTTTACAATAAATATATAACCCGGATTCTTCAGCCAAACACGCCAAGGTCATATTTAATTCTGACGCCAGTTCTACGGCCAGTGATGTCGGGCGAGAAAAAGCCAGTATAATGGGTATCCGCGCCCGTGCAGCCTTTTGCACCAGTTCGTAACTGATGCGGGAGGAAAGGACCAGCAGCACGGCCCCATCAAGCTTGCGATCCAAGAAAAGCTTTCCGATGGCCTTATCAAGGGCATTGTGTCGACCCACATCTTCAGCCGAGGATAACAGCTTAAAATCAGCGCCATAAAGCGCAGCGGCGTGAGCCGCACGGGTTTTATCACGCAAGGGCTGGAGTTGGGAAAGATTATTAAGAATTTTTACAGCCGCCCCCCCCTCAATCCGAGTATTGTCTCCGAGGGGTTGAATCTTCTGATAAAGATCTTTAACAATCTCTTTGCCACAAATCCCGCAACTGGTCTGGCTGATAAAACCACGCCGGTCCAAAAGACCGGTTATCGTATTCAGCCTCGATTTGCGGATGGTAACGGTGACCACATTGGGATCCATATCATCACAACAAGATATGGTATTAAAATCATCGGGTGTATCCACAATCCCTTCGGCCAGGCAAAAACCGGCAGCATGGGCCAATTCATCACCCGGTGTACGCATCACCACAGAATACGGTTTTCCTTCCACATGAATTGACAGGGGTTCTTCGCCAATGAGCATGTGCTCTGAAGATCTGTTGATATTTCTACCTCGGGATACTACCGTATGCTTAATACATGTTTCCAAAAAAGACCTCCTGAATGGATTGCAGATACCGGATACCTGAGTTTTGATGTAAGTTCAATATTTTTTTATCTGTCCACCGGGCTAAAATCAATTTCAGATGGTGTTTTGTTTTTTCCGAATATCCACAAAGAGATTAGGGCCTCTGGAATATGCTCGACAAAGCCCAAAGAGGAGCAGAGCACCCAGAATCACGGCGCTACCCATCTGTATAAAATGAGGGATTATTTCAGCGGCCTGTCCGGCGACTGCTGTTGCGGAAATGCCCATACTATTATAGAGCATGTCCGTAAAAAGCCCTAAAATAATAGAACATATCGAGATTGAACCGAGATATATCACCAGAGACCTTTTCCCGAGCAGGCCGGAGACGACGCTCATAGAAGCAACGTTGGTTGCAGGACCGGCCAGTAAAAAGACAAGGGCCGCACCCGGGTTCAACCCTTTGAGTACCAAAGCGGCTGCAATCGGTGTGGATGCGGTGGCACAGACATACATGGGGATGCCGGCAATCAGCATAACCAGCATGGAAATAAAGTTGTTGGTCAGGTAAGATTCGAACAGCGCATCCGGAATTAGGTAGGTAATCATACCGGCCAACAGAATACCGATGATAAACCATTTGCCGATATCACCCAGAAGATCGACAAAAGCATATTTCAAGCCTGAAACCATTTTGGATAAAAATGGTTTCTCCATCGGTTCGCCCGGATTCACCACCGTGGCGGCGCATCCGCAATCCCTTGAATCGGAACAGGAAAATTGAGAAAAATTATCTGACGAATTATTCCATCGGGTGAAGAAGTTTTCGGCAAGACCTGTTACTACTGCGGTAATAAATGCCGCCACAGGACGAATCAGGGCAATAATGGGATCCATGAGGGCAAAGGTCAGCGGTATTGAATCGATACCTGTTTCGGGCGTTGAAATAAGAAATGACAAGGTCGCTCCGTTGTCGGCTCCCTGACGTTTGAGACCTGCCGCAGCAGGTAAAACACCACAGGAACACAGCGGAATTGGAATCCCTACAAGGGAGGCCAAGAAAACGGACCGTACTTTTCCGCCGCCGAGGTAACGGCCGATGGTTTCGGGTTTAATGAAAACATAAAGAATGCCGGCGATGAAAAAGCCCAATAGCATGTAAACGGCGGATTCATAAAAAACTTGCCATGAAGCACGTATGATTTCAATGGCCACGGTTATCATTCATTAAAACCTTTCTGATACCTAAGTTGAACTATTTTTAGGGAAAAGATGTGCCGAGATCTTGATGCAGCAGGGTTTGCGAAAACCACAGGTGCCCCGCAGGAAATGCCCTTGGGGTGCATACCCATGGATATGTCGAGGATTTTTGCGAATCCTTGATGCGCAAG
>JAHECI010000021.1 GCA_024641825.1 Desulfobacterales bacterium
GATATTGTCGAGCTGTTAAACGGTTGAGCTGTTAAGCCATTGAAATCACGTTAATATATTGATTTTTAATGGAATTTGGGCATTCGTCCCATTGAAGAATATACCACAATGAATTATCACCGAATATTTTCCGAAGCGACGGTTTCCCCATTCAACGGTCTGACCACGGCTGCAATGAACGCCGCCGCCGCAGGCTGAAACGGGGTCCTAAATCGGTCAACAAATATTCCCCGAACCGACGGTTTCCCATTCAACGGTTTGACCACGGCTGAAATGAACGCCCCGGCAACAGGTTGAAAGGGGGTCCCAAATCGGTCAACTCCTATTCCTGGGACCCAGGGTCCGGGTGAATACCCATCCAAATTAAAGTACGGTTTCAATCTCCTGGGCAATTCGAACCGCCGCCGCCTTTGGATCCGCTGCATCTCTGATGGGACGGCCGATCACGAGATAATCGGATCCATCTGAAACCGCCCGGGCCGGTGTGGTTATTCGCCGCTGGTCATGTTTTTCCGTCACATCCCATTCGGGTCGTATCCCCGGGGTCACCGCAATAAAGTCGCGCCCAAATCGTTCTTTGATAATTTTGACTTCAAGCCCCGAGCAGACGATGCCGGTGCAGCCGGCCCCTTTGGCCATGGCAGCCCTTTTTACCACCAGCCGCCCCATGTCATCATAAAACATATCCCTGAACCCGGAAGCTTTGATGTCTTCATTGGCCACACTGGTTAAAACCGTAACCCCTAAAATGCCGACCCGCCCTTTGGCCCCTTCAACCGCAGCTTCGAGCATCCGGGGCGTCTCGCCGCAATGAACCGTTGCCAACGCAACACCCAAATCTGCGATGCTCTCCACAGCACGAAAAACCGTCACCGGAATATCGTGAAGTTTTAGATCCAAAAACACCTCGGCGGTCCCGGAAGCTTTTATAAAATCGATGATTCCAGGACCGGATCGGATAAAAAGCTCCAGACCGACCTTGAACATTCCCACCGATTCCGAAAGCAGTTCCACATAGTGTTGGGCGGTCTTTATCGACGGAACGTCCAGGGGAAAAATAATGTAATCTTTTGCGTGTTTCATCTTTGAAATGTCAACCTCTAATGATGTTCAACCCATCGGGCACGATGCCAATGTCAATGGGCAGCATGCCGGGCTGCTCCCCGTCAACATCGAGAAGCACCTGCTCGTTTGACGATGCTTTCACTTTTTCACCGGCCAACGTCGTGACTTTTTCAATATCATTTATTTTGCCGTTATACAGTTTCGGAAGATTTAAAAAAATTTCAGGAATTGTCAAATCCCCAATGACCGTAACATTCAAAATCCCGTCACACACCGATGCACCCGGGGCGACCCACATTCCACCGCCATGATACTGTCCGTTTGCAACCGCTACGTTCCAGACCCGCAATTCCCGTTCAAAACCTTCATCGACCCGGAGCCGTATCTTTTTCTTCCCACACGAAAAAATAGAAACGAGGGTTGCCCACATAAATGAAACAAACGGGCCCAACGCTTTGGTGGTCCGGTTGACCCGCCGGGCGACGTCGCCCCCCAGACCGAAACTCGTTATATTATGGAAATATCGACGACGTTCATGACCCTGGTCATCTCGAAAAAACAGCACGCCCAAATCGATGCTACGGACGGTGCCGGCGGCAATGAGATCGATGGCCTGTTCCAGGTCTTGGGGGATTGAAACGGTTCGGACGAAATCGCAGCCGGTCCCATTGGGGATAAAACCCAGAGCCAAATCCGAACGTACGGATGCTTCATGCATCATCATGCCGTTGACAACCTCGTTCAGCGTGCCGTCTCCGCCCACGCAGACGAGAAGCCGGACCTTTTGGGCAAGGGCATTTTTTACACGCAGAACCGCATCTCCGGGACCTCGGGTCATATACGTCTCAAAAGGGCCCAGCCGATCTCTGGCAAGGGCTTCGATCATCGGCCACTTCGACCCCGTTGAGCCGTTTCCGGCATGGGGATTGACGATAAAAGCAATCCTTGACAAATTAACTCCTTTTCTCCGTCAACAACATTAAGTATTCTCTTTGAACGGTCAATTCGGATCCGCCGGGGTCGGGACCGGCAAGCACCCCATAAAAATACACGGAATTTATTGCTTAAAAACCACATAGCGTATAATTATCTATCCATAAAGCAATTTTTACAACCAGCGGTCACATTTTTAATAAATCTATTGAAATTACTGACTTTAAAATGTTATGAAACGTATTCTTAAAACGATAGATAAATCCTTTACCACAAATTTGAGACCTCCTTTGGGGAAAAAATGAACCTAACAGACAAACAGCAGACCTTTTTGCGAATGCTTCCCGCAGTAGATTACATCCTGGAGCTGGCAAAGGCAGATTCTTTCTTTGACCCGGTTCCAAAATCTGTTCTGGTCCGCTCCATCCGCTCGGTTGTTGAAAAATTTCGGATAACGATCATCGAGGCCCCACAGGAGCTCACCGAGGCCGACCTGTCCGACGCAGTCCTTGTCAATACCATCAAAAACAGCGTCAAAAGCGCCATGGCACCGGTACTTACCCGGGTCATCAACGCCACCGGCGTTGTGGTCCATACCAACCTCGGCCGATCGATACTCTCCGACGATGCGGTGCAGAACCTTCTGTCCATTGCATCCGGGTATTCCAATTTGGAATTCGATCTGTCAAAAGGGATGCGCGGTTCCAGATACAGCATTGTTGAAGATATCCTGTGTGAAATAACCGGCGCCGAAGCGGCCATGGTGGTCAACAACAATGCCGGCGCCGTCTTTCTATCTTTGGAAACCCTCGCCAAAGATAAAAAAGTGATTGTATCCAGGGGGGAACTGGTGGAAATCGGGGGGTCATTCAGGATCCCGGATGTAATGGCCAAAAGTGGTGGGATATTGAAGGAGGTGGGAACCACAAACCGTACCCATGTTAAAGACTATGAAAATGCCATCGAACACGATACCGGCCTTCTCTTAAAAGTCCACAAAAGCAATTACAGTGTGGTGGGCTTTACCGCCGAAGTCTCCCTTGAAGCGCTGGTGGCTCTGGGGGCAAAATATAAGATCCCGGTGATGGAAGATCTTGGCAGCGGAACCTTTGTAGATTTTTCCAAGTACGGTCTGTTAAAGGAGCCTACGGTTCAGGAGTCCGTCAAAGCCGGCGTAGACATTGTCACCTTCAGTGGAGACAAGCTCCTCGGGGGGCCCCAGGCCGGCATCATTGTCGGGAAAAAGGACCTCCTGATGAAAATCAAGGGAAATCCCATTAACCGGGCACTTCGCATCGACAAACTCACCCTTGCAGCCCTGGAAAGTACCTTGCGGCATTACCGGAACATCGACCGGGAAATAGATTCCATTCCGACCTTGCGCATGTTGACCCTTTCTTTGGCCCATATTGAATCAAAAGCAAAAACCCTTGTCGAGATGCTCGAAAATATCAACGACGCCAGATTGTCTGTAGATCTCATCGACACCACCTCGAGACCCGGCGGCGGCGCTCTCCCCCTTTTAACGCTCCCCAGCAAAGGCGTGGGCGTGAAGGTCCAGGGAATCTCCGCCAATGCCGTGGAAGAACAGATGCGGAACCATGAAATCCCCATCATCGGAAGGATCGAAGAAGATCTTTTTATCATGGATCTCAGAACCATATCCGATGACGAACTGCCGACCATCAAACATGCTGTTGAACACATGCTGAAAAAGGCCTGATCATGACACACGAAAAAACAGAATTGTTTCACAACCGCTCTTCCAGCAAGGAGTTTCTTTTTTACAAAACCGATGCCACGCCGGAAAAAGATACCACCGAAGCCCTATCTTCGATGGCGTCGGACAGAATTTCAAAAGCGTTCCCGGACATTCTTGCACAAGAAAACTTTGTGGATTACGCCATGGCGCATCTGGGATCTTCGGAACAGTTCCGGGCCATGGTCATCAAGATCGACACCCTCAAGCACGACGCCGAAACCGCCGGTGACTACGGCATCGATCTGTGGATCGATGTGGCCCATGTCATCGATGCAATATGCCGGCGCAAAAATGGAATTTGGGGACAGCTCGACCAGGGGCGGTTCGCTTGTTTCTTTTCCGAAGAAAATGAGACGCCCCCTGTGGAACTTGCAACCGAGATCTGCGACGGCCTGGCAGAAATTAGAAAAGAAACGGTCTCCATCGGCATTGCCGCATACCCCACCTTAAGTTTCGATAAAGATCAAATCCTCGAAAACGCCGGCAAAGCCCTCGATCACGCCGCCTTTTTCGGGCCCGGCAGTACGGTTTTATTTGATGCGGTGAGCTTAAATATCAGCGGAGACATCCGCTATCAGAATGGAGACATCGACGGGGCCATCGATGAGTTCAAAACAGCGCTCCTGCTGGACCCGTCGGATGTCAACGTCCATAACAGCCTGGGGGTATGTTACGGCATTTTGAACGATTACGACAATGCACGGATCGAATTCCAAGAAGCCGCCCGGCTCGACCCCAACGAAGTCATGGCCCTATACAACCTGGGGCTGATCAGCATGTTGACCGACGATACGGAAAAGGCACTCCAATACTTTCTCGAAGCCGGCGAGAAAGAAGACGATATCTTTGAAATTACGTTTCAAACCGGAAACGTTTATCTGAAAATGGGAGAACCGGAAAAAGCGAAAATTTTCCTTGAAAAAGCCGTAACCCTCAATTCGGAGTCAGGCCCGGCGTTTCGTTGTCTGGGTGAGTGTTTCAACGCCATGAATATGACAGACCCTGCGGTTTCCGCATATAAAAAAGCCCTCCGGCAAAACCCCAACGATGCAGAATCGTTGTCGGCCCTGGGCTACCTCTTTGATCTTTTAGGTGAAAACCCTGAAATTACGACCATTTTATGTCAGCAGAGCATCGACATCGCACCTGAAAACGGTCTGTTCAGGCACAGACTCGGCAACCTGTATCTCAAAAGGAATCAACTTGAAGACGCTTTGGAGCAATTCCGGAAAGCCCATGATCTGGGCCACGACTCCGAAGATATGATCGGAAAAATACAACGATTGATGCTGGATAATTGATACCGAGAACAGGGGTTACCATGTATTATGAATTTCAGAAGACAGGGGCGGTTAAACCATGAAAAAGATTATTCTCGACATACTTCAAGACAGCATCGACGTCAAAGACCGATTTATAAAAAACAACGTCGATCTCATTGAAAGAGGGGCGAACATCCTCGCATCGGGCATCGTCTCCGGTCACAAAATCCTGATTTTCGGAAACGGCGGGAGTGCCGCGGATGCCCAGCATATTGCCGCCGAATTCGTTAACCGGTTTCAGATTGAACGGCCGCCCCTTGCGGCGCTGGCGCTCACCACCGACACCTCCATCATCACCAGCATCGGGAATGATTATCACTTTGACGAAATCTTCTCCAAACAGATTGCGGCTCTGGGAAGAAAAGATGATATTGCCGTGGGAATCAGTACCAGCGGGAGTTCTAAAAATGTTGTCAAAGCCATACAGGCGGCAAAAAATATCGGGATGTTCACCATCGGATTGACCGGTCGCGGCGGCGAGATCGCAGCATGCTCCGATCTTGTGTTTGCCGTGGAATCGGACACAACGGCAAGAATTCAGGAAACCCATATCACCTTGGGTCATATATTGTGCGACCTGGTGGATCGGATTTTGTTTCCGGAAAAATTCAGTGACCCTTAACAAAAAATTTTCGAGCAAATATCCGGGTCCAGAGGGCCTGGCTTTGGGCGAACCACTGGAAGGGAATTGTTTTTCCATTGATCCAGTGCCTATTTATCCCGTATTTAACGGGGAAGTCGAGGAAATCATATAACCGTTTAGTTTTTTTGAAAAACGCTGATTTGCAACAACATCATAAGGTTAGAGATCGCAATGCCGCAAAAATTCAAGCCGATAGATTTGAGCCGGGTGAAAACATACCCCCTTTCACAACGAAAGAGCAAAGTATCCACAACGGATTTCGGAAAAACATGGCAAAAAGGCGCCGGTTTCAAGGAATTTCTTGACCGTCTTCCCGACATACTCGCCGGTAGCCATCTCAAGGCCGTCATTTCCGCCATTGTTACCGCATTTCAGAAAGACAAAACCATCGTCTTTGCCATGGGCGCCCATGTCATTAAAGTGGGCCTGACCCCCATTGTCATCGACCTGATGGAACGGGGTATTATCACGGCCGTCGCAATGAACGGCGCCGGCATTATTCATGATCTCGAACTGGCCATGGTCGGACAGACATCCGAAGATGTTTCAGCGTCCCTCGGAGACGGCACCTTTGGAATGGCCCACGAGACCGGCGCTTTCTTATGCGACGCCGTCTCTCTGGCCGGAAAAACATCCGGAGGACTCGGTGAAACCATCGGTTCCGCCATCATTGAAAAGGGGCTCCCCTATTCAGAACAGAGTATTCTCGCTTCGGGTGCACGCCTGGGCATACCGGTGACGGTCCATGTCGCATTTGGCACGGATATCCTTCATATGCACCCCGGCTTTGATCCCAATGCAGCAGGGGAAGCGACCCACAGAGATTTTCGCACCTTTGCGTCCGTCATCGGCACACTCGAAGGCGGGGTTTACCTGAATGTGGGATCTGCGGTCATTCTGCCGGAAGTCTTCTTAAAAGCGGTGACCGTGACACGGAACCTGGGGCACCCTATCCATCGATTCACAACGGTGAACATGGATTTCATCCGGCACTACCGGCCCATGACCAATGTGGTTAACCGGCCCACGGCCGGCGGCGGACAGGGCTTCAACCTTACGGGGCACCATGAAATCATGCTGCCCCTCATCGCGGCCGGTGTTATTGAAGCCATGGGATAACGTCCCGCGGGGTTCTGCCGGTGGTCTGTTGCCATTTTTGCATAGACCCTGCGGCGCACCGGCAAAAACAGCTTGGCGACCTTTGAAAAATGTTCATTTTTGTTCAAGTTCAAGTCGAAGATCCCGGACTTTGATCGGGGGAAGGCGAAAATTTTAACCACCCCGATGAAAAACCCATCGGGGCAGGCATCCATACATAGAGTATTTCGAGGATTACAATTTGAGTCTGACGCAGAAATTGGGCAAAAAGGGGCGTTTTGCAAAGGTCTCAGGTTGATATCACCCCTTGGATGATTATATTTTGTCATCCGTAAGGATCGATGAAGGGATGCGCCGTTGCGTTGTAAGTGTTGAGGGGGTCGATGTTGCGGTTCACCCCGATGTGAAAGCATTCAAATTTTTTAAAAAAATAAGGAGCTGTTTATAATGCCGATTTACGAATTTCATTGTGATGCATGTGAAAAAGATTTTGAATATCTGGTCTTTGGAAACGAGAAGGCGGCTTGCCCGTCCTGCAACAACAAAAAAGTCAAAAAAATCATGTCCGCATGCACATTCTATAGTAAGGGCAGCCATGGTCATACGGTTAAGGGGGCTGCGTCGGCATCATCGTGTGGTGGATGTTCAGCGACCAGTTGTTCGAGCTGTAGTCACTGATGGGAAAAACACTCAAAATAGGCACCCGGGGCAGCAAACTCGCACTCTGGCAGGCAAACTGGGTTAAATCTGCGCTAACGGACCGACACCCTTCCCTTTCAGTCCAACTTGTCATCATCAAAACCAAAGGGGACAAAATTCTCGATGTTCCCCTTGCCAAAGTCGGCGGCAAAGGACTTTTTGTAAAAGAAATCGAAGAAGCGCTTTTAGACGGCCGAATAGACCTTGCGGTACACAGCATGAAGGATATGCCGTCGGAAATACCGAATGGGCTCTGCATCGGCGCTATCCCCGAACGCGAAAATCCCCAAGATGTTCTGATTTCAAAAAAAGGACAGCCCCTTTCCCAACTTGAACCCGGCGCCAGGATCGGAACCAGCAGTCTTCGTCGTGCCGCTCAGCTTCTCCATGCCAGACCGGATCTGCGGGTATTCCCCTTAAGGGGGAACCTGGACACACGCCTAAAAAAGCTCGAAACCGAAAATATGGATGCCATCGTTCTGGCAGCGGCCGGTGTGAAGCGGCTGGGTCTTGAAAACAAAATAACCGAATTCCTTGACGAAAATATTATGCTTCCCGCCGTTGGCCAGGGAGCCCTTTGTATCGAAGTCCGGGAAAATGATCCCGAGGTGGCGCCCATTGTCGCTGAACTCGAACACCGTCAAACCCGAACCGTCGTCATGGGTGAACGTGCATTTTTAAACCGCCTTGAAGGGGGATGCCAAGTCCCCATTGCAGCCCACGGAACCATCGACAACGCCCGATTCACCCTTTGCGGTCTGGTGGCCACCGTCGATGGAAAAACCCTCATCAAGGAAACCTTATCCGGGCCTGAAGGTTCGGCCGAAACCATCGGCCTGGAACTTGCCGATCATATGGTTTCCCTGGGGGCGAAAACCATAATGGAAAACCTCAAATCTGATCTGGATCTAAACCATGAGCGGTAAAGTCTATCTGGTGGGTGCCGGACCCGGTGATCCGGAATTGATCACCTTAAAAGGGCTGGAGTGCATCCAAAACGCCGATGTTATTATCTACGATTATCTTGCATCCCCACGCCTGCTAAAACATGCCCGGGAGCATGCTGAAATCATCTATGTGGGGAAAAAAGGCGGCGATCACACCCTTTCCCAGGATAGAATCAACGCTCTGATCGCGGAAAAAGCCCAAAAAGGGTTTACGGTCACCCGGCTGAAGGGAGGCGATCCATTTATATTCGGACGTGGCGGCGAAGAAGCAGAGGTGCTCATCGACGCCGGAATTCCTTTTGAAATTATCCCCGGTGTCACGTCGGCCATCGCTGCTCCGGCCTATGCCGGCATCCCGCTGACACACCGAAAATTTACCGCCACCGTCGCTTTTGTCACCGGACATGAAGACCCCACAAAAGGGGAATCGAATATCGACTGGGGAGCACTTGCCAAGGGAATTGGAACCCTTGTTTTTCTCATGGGCGTCAAAAATCTTCCCCATATAACAGACCGCCTCATGCACCACGGTATGTCCCCGGACACCCCGGTTGCCCTGGTCCGCTGGGGAACGACCCCCAAACAGACCACGGTTTCAGGGACACTCGATACCATTGTCCAACGCACAAAAGCCGCCGGTCTCAAACCGCCGGCCATTATTGTTGTGGGTCATGTTGTAAAACTAAGAGAAAAAATGCAATGGTTTGAAACCCGGCCGTTGATGGGACAATGCATCGTGATAACCCGGGCCAGGGAACAGGCCAGTGACCTGGTCAAACGTCTTTCCGATCTTGGCGCCGAATGTATCGAATGCCCCACCATAAAAGTTTCCCCGCCGGAGGATGTAAAACCCTTGGACCGGGCCATGGAAAACCTTTCATCTTATGACTGGCTGATTTTTACCAGCGTCAACGGCGTTAACTTCTTTTTTGAGCGGCTTTTCCAAAACAACAAAGATGTCCGTGCGCTAAAAGATATCCATACGGCGGTTATCGGACCGGCAACCGAAAAAAGACTCCTCGATTTTGGGCTTAAAAGCGATATTGTCCCCGAAAGCTACCGGGCCGAGTCTGTGGTCAAGGCATTTTCCGGAAAGGATGTCTTCGGGAAAAAGATACTCCTGCCACGGGCAGAAGAAGCAAGACCGGTGCTGCCGTTGGAACTGAAAAAGATGGGGGCCGTTGTTGATGAGATCACCGCATACCGTACCCATCCGGTCAAGGACAACGCCGAGGTCTTACGGGCACGTCTCAAGGAACGATCCATAGATATGATCACATTTACCAGCTCTTCCACCGTTAAAAATTTTTGCGCCCTTTTCCCCGACGAAGATCTTAAGGATCTCATGCAAGGGGTCACCATCGCCAGCATCGGCCCCGTAACCGCCGATACTGCCCGGGACCTGGGGTTTGACGTCCACATCGTCGCAGAATCCTACACCATACCGGGACTGTGCCAGGCAATTCTAAAACATTTCAGCTAAAAGAATCTTACGAAGACATATTGACCCGCTCCCATGTGTTAGTGTATCCTTAATTCCCCCCAAGCACTCAATATAATTAAAGGGAATCGTCATGGACGACCATCTCGATAAACTCCATGGATTTGTCGACACGATTACATCCATGAAAGAGACCATCATTACCAACATCGTATTGATCGGACAGGTCCCCGCGCCGACCTTCAAGGAAAAACAACGCCTCGGTGTCTTCATGGAAAGACTGGCCGAATTCCAAGTGGATGAATGCACCACCGATGGCTACCGAAACCCCATCGGCATCATCAAGGGGACCTCCGAAAAGAAGCCCCCCATTTTTGTCGTCGCACACCTGGACACCATTTTTGGCAAAGATGTCGATCATTATTATACCATCAAAGAGAATTCCATCACCGGTGCAGGCATCATGGACAATTCCGTGGGCGTCGGCGTCCTGCTCTCTTTACCGGAAATTTTTCGAAAATTAAATCTGTGCTTTGAATCGGACATCGTTCTGGCCGGCGTTATACAGTCTTTGGGCAAAGGCAACCTGAGGGGCATCCGCCACCTTTTAAAAACCTGGGCCACGCCCATCAGAGGGGCGATCTGTATCGAGGCCACCGAACTCGGAAGGCTCAGCTACTACACGGATGGAATGATTCGATGTGAAGTCGAATGCAACATCTCCTCGCGCAACACCTGGGAGCATAAATTCAAGCCCAATGCAATTCTGATTTTAAACGAGGTGATCAACCAGATACTTAAGCTCCGGTTGCCCCAAAGACCTCGATCCCGGGTCATCATCGGAAAAATCTCCGGTGGTTTCAAGCATGGTGTGATTGCATCTAACGCAATCCTCGGTTTTGAGATCCAAAGCAACTCCGACAAAATGGTTAAATCGATTTTCAACAACATTAAGGATGTTGTCGAGGGGATCGGTCATGAACATGAAGTCAATCTGCAACTAAAAACA
Organism: Desulfobacterales bacterium; assembly: GCA_024641825.1. Lineage (GTDB taxonomy): Bacteria > Desulfobacterota > Desulfobacteria > Desulfobacterales > UBA11574 > JAAXQD01. The sequence goes on from JAHECI010000021.1 coordinate 10,920, forward strand.
TTGAGCAATATCCATGCAGCACGGTTAAATTTCGCCCATCCTCTGGTAAAAAGCACGGTTGCCGTGATGAAAAAGCTCGATTTGGCACCCATCAGTGAGCCCAGCGAGTCTGAGCTTTCAATCTTCCTTGCACGTAAAATTCCAGCGGTTACCCTCGGAGTTACCCAGGGTGAAAACTATCACCAGAGAAATGCCACCGTGGAAATAGCGCCCATCTTTAAAGGGATCGCCCAGATTATCGGTGTGTTGATGGCCATTGACAGCGGAGGAGGCGATGACGCGCAGTTGGCTTGAAAAAAACACCTTCCATTATTCAGAATTCAACAACCTCGGTCGGCTGGTGGAGGAAAAACAACGGAAAAATCTGAAAATTTCCCTGTGCCTGCCCACCCTGAATGAAGAAAAAACCATCGCAAAAGAAATTCTGATAATGAAATCAGAGCTGATGATGCGCTATCCCCTTCTCGATGAAATCGTTGTTATCGACTCCGGATCCACAGATAAAACCAGGGAGATTGCAAGTGCCTTTGGGGCGGATGTTTATGAAGCAACAGAAATTCTACCCCACCTGGAAAAGTTCAAAGGCAAAGGGGAAAACCTCTGGAAAGCCCTTTATATTACCCAGGGAGATATCATTGTCTACTTGGACGCAGACATAAAAAATATTCATCACAGATTTGCCTATGGGCTCTTGGGGCCGCTGCTTCTTTTCGATGATATCAAATACGTCAAAGCCTTCTATGACAGACCCATTGCCATCGGAAAAAGTAAAATCAGACCCACCGGCGGCGGCCGGGTCACCGAGCTTGTCATCCGGCCGCTGTTCTCTCTTTTCTTCCCGGAACTCACACAGATTTTACAACCGTTATCCGGTGAATATGCCGGGGTTCGGGAACTATTTGAAAACATTCCATTCCCCATCGGGTATGGCGTCGAAACCAGCATCATTCTCGATATCTATGAGAAATGGGGACTCGATGTCATGGCCCAGGTGGACCTTGACAAGCGGATTCACAGAAACCAGGACACACGGGCGTTGGGGAAAATGGCGTTTGCGATTCTTCAGACGTTCATCAGACGTAAAAGAAAATTGGGACTGGTGGATTTTAAAGAGGACCTTTATGATGAAATGATACAATATAACCTTGTAAAAAACCAATATATGCCGGATATATATAAAATTGAAGGCCACGAAAGGCCCCCCATGATCGAAGTTCCGGAGTATCGAGAAAAGTTCAAGAAACAGATGATTTGATCACGGCATCAAAAAAACATGGATTTTTCCATGTTTCGTGTTTTCCTTTTTTCCAATTCTTGTGATATGGTTTGTTTTTGTCAAAAACCGGTTGCTTTGCACCCGGTAGCAAATTTAACGATTAAAGCACTCACGTGCTTTTGCCTTTTCGGCCCATGGCTGAAAATTCAAGCCACCCTTTTTACGGGAAAAATCCAAATGGAGAGGAAACAAAAACATTGCCGGACTCAAAACTGATCGACCGATTCAATCGAAATCTGAACTACCTTCGCATATCCATTACCGACCGCTGCAACCTGAAATGTCTATACTGCGTCTCCCAGGATTTGATTCCTAAGCTTCCGAGCCATGAGATATTGAGCTATGAAGAGATACTCCGTATTGTCAGGGTAAGCACCCGCCTTGGGATCTCCAAGGTCAGAGTCACCGGCGGAGAGCCGCTGGTTAGAAAAGGTGTTTTTCATTTTTTAGAACAACTGGCCGGAATAAAAGGACTTCTGGATATATCTCTCACCACCAATGGGGTTCTCCTCAAGGATAACATACACAAGATCAAATCCGCCGGTATAAAAAGAATAAATATCAGTCTCGACACGTTAAACAGAGACAAGTTTAAACAAATTACAGGTTACGATTTTTTTCATCAAGTATGGGAAGGGATAGAATTGGCGCAACGAATGGGATTTTATCCCATCAAAATTAATGTGGTGCCCGTAAAAGGCATCAACGATGATGAATTGGTAGACATTGCCAGGTTGTCCATAGACCATCCGTTTCACATACGCTTTATCGAATACATGCCCATGGGTTCAAATCATATGGAAATTGACCGTCATTTACTGGCCCCTGAGATTAAAAAGCACATCGAAGAATTGGGTGAACTTTTTCCGGTCGATCGAAGGTCCAATGACGGTCCTGCAGAACGTTTCAAGTTTGAATCGGGCCAAGGAGAAATCGGCTTTATTCGACCCATAAGCCGTCATTTCTGTGAGACGTGCAATCGGTTAAGATTAACCGCAAGCGGCCAATTACGCCCCTGTCTGATGCATGACAAACAGGATGATTTAAAATCGATCCTACGGAAAGGCTGCTCTGACGAGGAGCTGGCTGAGGTTTTTCTCGAAGCGGTTCGTCACAAGCCCTTGGAACACACCCTTGAGACAGATCACAATGCCGGAAGCGCCGTTCAGATGTGCGCCATAGGGGGCTGAAAAGGGGGCATAAAAAAAGCCTGGGCCGTATCAGTGGGAGGCTACATTTTCTCGCACAAATCAACGGTTTACGACCCAGGCCGAACATAAAACTTAACCCGAAGGTTTCTTTAGCGTGTTTCGAGTTTTGCTAACAGAATTAAAACAATTAATCAAGGTTTTTTTACCGCGAATATTTTTTTTACGAACCTATCCCGGTCTTCCCACGATCTCGATTCTTTCAATTTATAAGCTTCCGCGTCTTTCTCTTTAAAAAGAAATTGTAAATACCCACCGTGATCCCTTCGGGTAAAAAGACAAGGACCAGACATAGAAAAATGCCGTGTGCGATGATGTGATATTGCTTGGCCACATGGAGTGCTTCGGACATAAAGGTGAGAATACCGGCGCCGAACAGAGACCCCCACAGACTTCCCATCCCGCCGACGATAACCATGGTCACAACCTGGATGGAATAATAAAAATCGTAGGAGCTGGGACTGATAAACGTAATGTAATGGGCATAAAGACTCCCGGATATGGATGCGAACATGGCGCTCAAGACAAAAATCTTTACTTTATATTCGGCCGTATTAACGCCCAAGGAATTGGCGGCCACTTCACTGCCGTTAATGGCGCGCAATGCTCTGCCGACCCTTGAGTTAAGTAAATTTCTGGCCGCCAGCATAAAGAAAAAAACAAAACTCCAAATCAGGTAAAAATTTTTAAGGTCATTATCAAAGGCCAGACCGCCGATGGTCAGTGGCGGTATTCCCATCAAACCGTCATGCCCCCCGGTGAATTGCTCCAGCTCGCCCATGAGGATATTGATAATGATACCGAATCCCAATGTCGCCATTACCAAATAATGCCCCCGAAGCTTTAAAGACGGGTACCCGATCAGATATGCCACAGCTCCCGTTGCCAGCATCCCCACAAGCATCGCCGGCCATAAAGGAAATCCGTAGTTCACGGTAAGTATCCCTGAAAAGTAAGATCCGAGACCGTAAAACGCAGCATGGCCCAGTGAAATTTGTCCGGCAAAACCGATCAACAGGTTCAACCCCACCACCACTAGGGTGTTGAGACCAATCACGTTCAGAACAATAAAATAGTACTTGCTCTCAACGAAAAGGGGAATGGCAACAATGACAAGGGCCAGTATCCCGAAACAGAAGTAATCTTTATGCTTTAACAAATAAAACTCCCTACCCCTTATGAATTCAGGCTATACCCTTTCCGATTCTCCATACCCCATAATCCCTGTGGGTTTCAGAAAGAGAACCAAAAGGAGAACGAAAAATGCGATGGCGTCTTTATATTGAGAGGAAATCAGACCTGCGCCGAGTGATTCCAGAATACCCAGGATGATGCCGCCTAAAATTGCACCCGCAAAATTACCGTACCCACCGAGAATCGCTGCGGCAAATCCCTTCAGTCCCAGCATGATGCCGGTATCATAGGACGTGGAAGAAATCGGTGCGATGATCATGCCGGCCACCGCCCCCAACCCACCACTGAAGGCAAAGGAGAATAGGACCATACGATTAACGGAGATTCCCGCTAACGCCGCCGCCCTTCGATTCACCGCCGTTGCCCGCATGGCTTTCCCCATGAGTGTTTTTTTAAAAAAATAACGGAGCATCAGCATGACCATCACGGTAATGGCAAACACCCAGATGTGCTGGGGCACGATGGCAGCTCCCCCCGGAAGATGTATGGGGGTTTCGCCTGAAAAGGCGGGGACGCCCACATTGTCGGTCCCCCACACCTCCTGGGCCGCTCCCCGGAGAACTTCCGACAATCCGATGGTCAGAAAAATAAGAATGATGATCTCCTTTGAACGGGCATGCCGTATGGGTCCTATCTCTATCAGGGCGCCAATAAGCGCGACCCCGGCCATGGACATGAAAAAGGCGATGATCAAGTTGACTTTGAAAAGAACCACCAAAGAGTACATAAACATCCCGCCAAGGGATATGAATTCACACTGGGCAAAATTGACAATTCCGGTGGCATTATGGATGATATTAAATCCCATGGCCACAATGGCGTAAATAGCGCCAATGGTTAAACCGGTGATGATATATTGGGAAATTTGTTGGTAAAAATCCATAAGGGTCGTCTTTTACCCTCCCCGCCCTTGATCTTGACGATCAAGGGCGGGAAGCGTGGCATGGTTGGGTTAACCTTCTAATTGAGCAGTTTCCAGCCCCCTTTGGTGGCTTGGATCATGACGATGTCGTCCATGGACAGCCCGTTATGATCCTGCGGGCTGATATTGTAGATGCCGCTGATACCCACATAATTCCTGGTATTTTCAATGGCATCCCGGATTTTGGCTCTGTCGGGTCCAACTTTTTTGATGGCCTCCACAACAATGAACGCCGCATCCGCGCCATAGGCAACCATGGTGCCGGGGTCTCGATTGAATTTTGTTTGATACGCCTTTACATAGTCTAGAATCATCTTTTTCTGGATGTCGCTGTCGGGAAGTTGATCGCCCACGACAATTTTGGTCGACGGCATCATCACCCCCTCACCGGCCTCTCCGGCAACCTTCCAAAAAATAGGATCTCCGGCGCCGTGGCATTCAAACAGGGGCGCCTTAATACCCAACTGTTTGACATTTTTGGCGATGATTCCCATGGCAGGACCCACTGTCCAGGCAATGATTCCATCGACGCCCTTGGCGTTGATACGGGTCAATTGCGCAGTCATATCGATGTCTTTGGGCTGAAAAGCCTCTTGGGCGACAATCTCTACACCGTACTTCGGCGCCTGGACCTTTACGTTTCTGAGCCCGTCTTTTCCGAACCCTTCGTTGGAATAGATAAATCCTATCTTTTTGATGCCGTGCTTGTTCATATACTGGCAGATTTTGCCCATTGCATCCGCCGCCTTATACGGTGATTTAAACGTCCATTTGGGCATGGAGTTTGGATCTTTTTTGTCCAGCGGCGCCATTAAAATAACGTCCCCCCCTGAATGCATGAAGGTGGGAATCTTTTCCTTTTCGATGAACCCCCGCATGGCCATGGCCGTTCCGGTGAGTGTGGGTCCGATAATCGCCACCACATTTTCGGATTCCAGAATTTTTTTCAAGGCCATAACCGCCTTGGTGGGATTGCTTTCCGTGTCCGCCATCACCATTTCCAGCATGCGGCCGTTGATGCCGCCCTGTTTATTGGTTTCATCAATGGCCAGCAATACGGCATCCTTCTGTGCCGTCCCAATATGGGCAGCACGGCCGGTCAGCGCAAAAATTCCTGCAATTTTAATGGGTTCGGCACTGAAACAGACGGACGATCCTATCATAAAACTGACGGTGATAGCCATTACAACGAGTGTCAATAATCTTCTGTTCATTTTTTCCTCCTCATTCATTTTTATTTGCACTTTTCCGGTATTGACAGATATTTCTTTTCACCCCCCCTCTTTTTTACGACCCTTTTCCCAGATATGCCTTTTTTAATTCCACATTCTCGAGAAGATCCGTTGCACTTCCCTCGAGCCGTATTTTTCCGGCTTCCAATACATACGCACGATCAGCGATCTTGAGCGCCGCTCTTGCATTTTGCTCGACCAAGAGAATGGTGGTCCCCTCTTGTCTAAGTCTTCCAATAACAGAGATAATTTCTTGCATCACCAGCGGAGCAAGGCCCAAGGACGGTTCATCCAGGAGCAAAAGAACTGGTTTTCCCATCAACCCCCTGCCGATGGCCAACATCTGCTGCTCTCCACCGCTGAGGGTTTCCGCCCGCTGTTTAAGCCGTTTTCCGAGAACGGGAAAAAGCTGTAATATATACTCAAAATCGTCTGATATCTTTTTCTTGTTTTGCCGCCCTCGCCGCCGATACGCCCCGATCTCAAGATTCTCCTGGACCGTTAACGGCCCGAAAAGATGTCTCCCTTCCGGAACTTGGATAATGCCCAGCTCAACGATCCTTTCAGGGAAAAAAGATCCGATATCTTCTCCTTTAAACCGTATGGTTCCATGGGATGGCTTGATAACACCGGAGATAAGATTTAAAAGTGTCGTCTTGCCGGCACCGTTTCCACCGATCAGCGCCAAAATTTCTCCTTCCTTCTGTGTCAGAGAAATCTTATCAAGGGCTCGCACACCGCCGTAGTAGGCACTTATGCCGTCTATTACCAGCACGATTCCTTACAATTCCTTTCCCAAATAGGCGTCGATGACTTTGGGGTGATTCTGTATCTCTTTGGCACTTCCTTCGGCGATTTTTTGACCATAATTCAAAACGGTAATCCTATTGGAAATACCCATAATCAAATTCATATCGTGTTCCACCAGAATGATGGTGATCCCCTTGTCCCTGATTTTGAGAATTGTGCGCGCCATCTCTTCGGTTTCCTGAAAATTAAGGCCGGCCACCGGTTCGTCCAAAAGAAGAAGTTTGGGTTTCATGGCCAGTGCCCGGGCAATCTCCACCCGTTTTTGATCGCCGTAGGGAAGACCGCCGACAAGTATGTCCGCCTTGGAATCGAGATCTAAAAATTTTAAAACGACATCTGTTTTTCGCCGAATAGTTTTCTCTTCTTTCCACACGGCGGGGGTATGCATAATACACTTTAAAAATCCGGAATCGCTCTGGGTATGAAGTCCCATCATGACATTTTCTCGAACGGACATATTCGCAAAGACTTGTATATTCTGGAAAGTTCTACCGATTCCCATATGGGCCACCTGATACGGTTTTTTTCTAAGCAGTGTCCGGCCCTCAAAAAAGATTTCGCCGGATGTCGGCGGATATATGCCCGTAATCAGATTAATGGCGGTGGTTTTCCCCGCACCGTTTGGCCCAATGATAGAAAAAATCAAGCCTTCCTCGACCTTGAGGGATAACCGGGTGACCGCCTGAAGTCCCCCAAAATTCTTAGAAATGCTATTTATTTCAAGGATGTAATTGGGACGACTCACAACAAACAATGCTCTCCAATCCGTGGGCGGATCATTTAAAAATTTTGCGTTCTAATCCGGATTATTCAAAAAAATCGGGTTAAACGGCGGCGGTACCGTTATTTCTCTGATCAAAAACCCGCCGGCTTTTTCGTTCTGTCCGCGGCAGGGATCCATAATCGAGGATCTCCACCTGGCACCTTACCAGGATTTTCCGGCGGATCTCTGTGATCACTTGCTCGGCCAATTGATCATCGTCTGCGTTTTTCACCCCTGGGTCCCGCTCCACTTTAATGAGCATCATGTCCCGTCCGCTTTCACGCTGTTTGAGATATATCTGGAATTCGCTGCCGATTCCGTCAAGGCGGCTCAAAACATGATCGATCTGGCTCGGATAGATATTGACGGCCCGGTAGATGAACATATCATCGGTGCGGCCGAGGATCCGGTCATGCCTGGGAAACGGCGAACCGCAGGGACACGCACCGTCCATAATGCGGGTAACGTCACAGGTGCGGTAGCGAATCAGCGGGCTGCCCTCTTTGCGTAATGTGGTGACCACAAGCTCTCCCTCTTGGCCTTCGGAAACCGGCTTTAATGTCACCGGATCGAGAATTTCAAAAATAAAATGGTCGGCCCAGTAATGGATGCCGTTGTGAAGATGGCAATCGAGCCCCGTCCCCGGGCCATAGAGTTCCGTCAATCCGTAGATATCAAAAACGTGGTCCACCCCCATGAGTTCTTTTATGCGCGCCCTCATGGCATCACTGTGGCGTTCCGCCCCCAGGATAATCTTTTTGACCTTTATTTTTGACAAGAGGTCCCGCTTATGAATCTCTTCTGCCATGAGCAATGCCATGGACGCCGTGGAACAGAAAACCGTCGTCTCCATATCCACCAACATTTCACAGTGCATTTCCGCATTGGCCGGGCCCAGGGGCACTGCCATGGCCCCGAATCTTTCACAGCCGGCTTGAAATCCGACGCCGGCGGTCCACAAGCCGTATCCCACGGCGATTTGAACCCGGTCTTTGCGAGTTAAACCCGCTGTTTCATAACACCGGGCAAAAATATCGGCCCACACATCGACATCTTTTTGGGTGTAGCAGAGCACCTTTCGCTTCCCCGTCGTCCCTGAAGAGGCATGAATCCGAACGATGTCCTCGAATGGAACGGAACGCAAAGGGAAGGGGTATTCTTTCTGCAATTCATCTTTATCGGTAAGGGGCAGGTGGTGGATATCATCGAGGGAGCGGATATCTTCGGGTTTAATGCCTGCGTTGTCCAGTTTTTTACGATAAAAGGGTGAATTTTTAACCACGTGCCCCACGGTCCATTTGAGGCCATCGAGCTGAATCTTTTTTAACTGGTCTTCGGTTAAATCTTTCGGAATAAAACTCATGATAAACTCCTAACGTGACTTCGATACCACATGTTTCCGCTTTGAAAAAATACTGCGTTCAGATACACTCGGATCTCCGAAATGCTTGTCCGGAGTGCTTTTTCACAGAACTAAATGCCCAATCCATTATAGCCTGTTTCCAGCGCCGTTATGGCATCTTCCAGCATCTTCTTTTTCCCTGCCAGACTTTTTTCAAGAACCGCTTTTATATCCTCTAGGGAGCAGAAAAGCGGGGTGTCCACCGCTTTAGAAACAACGCCGACGGTAAAACCGAGGAGGATCAAGTTAACCGACTTGGGTTGATGAATACGCTGTGCCAG
>JAHECI010000022.1 GCA_024641825.1 Desulfobacterales bacterium
GCAAAGCAAGAAACCTGAAAAAACGGCTGGCGTCATACTTTAAGAAATCCCTTGGCCACACGTTAAAAAGGGACATAAAAACAGAAATTCTAATTCAAAAAATATCGAACTTTGAGACCATTATTGCCGGGAGTGAAAAAGAAGCGCTGATTCTCGAATCGAATCTTATCAAACGGCACCGTCCGCGCTATAACGTTATTTTAAAAGACGGCAAACGATACCCTTCGTTACGCCTGGACATAAATAATCCCTATCCCACCCTTAACGTCGTTAGAAAAATGAAAAAAGACGGGGGACTCTATTTTGGTCCGTTTGCGTCTTCTGCTGCTGTTCAAAAAACACTCAAGATCATCCATAAAACGTTCAAACTCCGAAAGTGTAAAACAGAATACTTTAAAAATCGTTCCCGGCCGTGTCTTAACTTTCAAATGGATGCCTGCCTTGCACCTTGCTGCCTCGATGTCGACAAACATACGTACTCCGAAACGGTCCACGAGGTGATCCAGTTTCTGAAAGGAAAAACTCCGGATCTGATTGCACAAATAAAACAGAAAATGATGGCCGCAGCCGAGGGGCAGGATTATGAACAGGCGGCGGTTCTTAGGGACAAAATGTTCGCCCTTGAGCAGACACTCGAAAGACAGGTGGCGGTTACCAATGATTTTGTAGATCGGGACGTGATCGGCATGGCCCGGTCTGATGATGCTTCACTGATAACCCTCCTTTTTATCCGGAACGGATTTTTTCTGGGGATACGGGATTTTAATTTTTCCGAAACCATGGCCACGGAAAATGAAATGATCGGTGCGTTTATTCGACAGTATTATGAAAAGGCTCCTTTTGTGCCCAATGAAATCCTTGTTCCCTCCCTTCCGGAAGACGCCGTGCTGCTTGAAGAATTGCTCAGGGATATCAAAGGCCGGCGGGTAAGAATTTTAGCCCCCAAGAGGGGTGAAAAGGTCCGCCTGGTTCAACGGGCATCTCAGAATGCGGAAAACAGCTTGAAGGCCCATAAGGCTTTGATTGCAAACGACGTGGACCTTCTTTCCCGCCTCCAGCAGCAACTGAGGATGGAGCGAATACCTTGGCGGATCGAGTGTTTTGATATCTCCAACATTTTAGGGACGTCTGCGGTGGCAGGGATGGTTGTTTTTGAAAAGGGGAAACCCAATAAATCGTCGTATCGAAAATACAAACTCCAGAGCACCGACATACCAGATGACTATGCCTTTATGGCGGAAGTCCTGAAAAGAAGGTTCGGCAAAGGTGAAAAGTCGAAACCCTATCCGGACCTGCTGATGGTCGACGGTGGTAAAGGCCAACTCAATGTTGCGGTGGCGGTAATAAATTCCCTGAAACTTGAACAAAATTTTCAAATTATCAGCATTGCTAAAAAAAATGAAAAAAAGGGGGAATCCCGAGATAAAATCTTTAAAACCGGGCAGACCAACCCTGTAAATTTAGGCAGGAAAGGGGACCTCCTCCTGTTTTTACAAAAAATTCGGGATGAAGCCCATCATTTTGCCATCTCTTTTCACCGCAAGCATCGCAGAAAGGCCTTCGTGCACTCGGCCTTGGATTCGATTCCCGGCATTGGGCAAAAGAGAAAAAAAACATTGTTAACACATTTTAAAAGCATTAAAAAAATCCGGACAGCAACATTGGAAGAACTCTCCGCGCTGCCCGGATTTAATCGAAAAACAGCCGAAAATGTTAAACGAACGTTAAAATAGATCCCATACCATGTACGTGTTAGGGTGGTGTGCTTCCCCGTGTAACGATATTGGCGGAGTGGCTTCGTTATTTCAATGACCAGACACGTAGACACCGGAGTGAAACGGGGGAGCGCACCACCTGAACACGAACCATAAAATTTTGTCGGCAACCCCCTTTTGTTCACAGGGTGTTTGAAACCCTTTCCATACCGTTCACCGGGGTCAATGGATTCACCCTAAACATTGGACCCATCATTCATCCCAAACCGCTTCATTTTCCGCCAGAGTGAGACCCGGTCAATATCCATTATTTTGGCTGCTTTGGTTTTATTCCCCTCACATTTGTCGAGAACCCATTTAATGTAGTTTTTCTCCTGGTCCTCCAGTGTCGGCATCTCTGAATCCATGCGGCGGTAGGTTTCAACGGAAAGATTGCTGATATATTCCGGCAGGTCGTCGAGGGTTATCTCCGGCCCTTTCGCCAAGGCTACGGCCCGTTCAATGACATTTTCCAGTTCTCTGATATTCCCCGGCCAACTGTATTGTCGGAGCAACTCCATGGATTCTTTTTGAATATTTTGAACATTTGTGTTCATGGCTTTATTTTTTTGGGCGAGGAAGTGCTGTGCCAGAAGCGGTATGTCACCATGTCGATGGGTGAGAGAGGGAAGTTTTATGGTAATGACATTCAAACGGTAGAACAGATCCTGACGGAAATTGCCGTTGTCCACATCTTCTTTGAGATCGCGATGGGTGGCCGCGATGAACCGCACATCAACGGGAACGGAGGTTTCTCCGCCCACCGGCAAAACCTCCTTTTCCTGAATAACCCGCAGCAGCTTTACCTGCATACTCAGGGGCATGTCTCCAATTTCATCCAGAAACACCGTTCCGCCGTCGGCCACCTTGATCAGCCCCGCCTTTGCCTTTGTAGCGCCGGTAAATGCATCCTTTTCATGACCGAACAGCTCATTGGCCATCAACTCTTCGGTAAACGAACCACAGTTAAAGGCGACGAATTCTTTTTCGGAACGGGAGCTCAGTTGATGGATGGAGCGAGCGACCAGTTCCTTGCCGGTTCCGCTTTCACCGAGAATTAGAACATTGATGTCCGAGGGGGCAATTTGATGGATGGTTTTCTGAACATCCATCATGACCTTGCTTGTTCCGACAATGGCGGAAATCTTCCGCTGCTTTTTAAGGGTTTCTTTCAGTTCGATGTTTTCAAGCCGAAGCCGCCGTTTTAAAAGGGCCTCTTTGGTAATTTGGCGAACCTCTCCGATTTTATAGGGTTTTGCAATATAATAATAAGCGCCGTTATGCATGGCCTGTACCGACGTTTCAATGGTGGCATAGCCGGTGATGATAATGACTTCCGTATAGGGCTGAAGCACTTTGGTTTTGTGCAAAACCTGAAGGCCGTCCACTTTGTCCATTTTCAGATCGGTGATCACCAGATCGAAGTCTTTGGAATGAAGCAGTTCGATGGCCTTGCTCCCGTTGTTTACGGAAATGACGTCGTAGCCGGTCTTGACCAGAATATGCTCGAGATTCTTCCGGGCAATATCTTCGTCTTCAACAATAAGAATGATCTCGTTATTTTTTTCCACCATTGACCTACTATAATTCCCGCAGCTCTGGTTGCTGAAAGGGTATGAAACAGGTGAATTCCGTTCCTTTTCCGACCTCGCTGACAACGGAGATGTTGCCCCCGTGCTGTTCCATGATGCCGTATACGATGGACAGTCCTAGTCCGGATCCCTTGCCGACTTTTTTCGTGGTGAAAAAGGGATCAAAAATTTTGGAGATAATTTCCTTGGGGATGCCGACACCCGTATCTATGACCTGAAAACTAAATCCTTCCTTTTGGTATTCATTGTTCGCCCGGATGATGATTTGTCCGCCGTCTTTCATGGCATGCACCGCATTCATGATAAGATTAATTAAAACCCGCTCAATCCGTTGCTCACCGAGGGAGGCCTGGATATTGGCGGGCACTTGGATATCAAAATGAACATTATCCGGCAGTTGAGATTGAATTTGTTGGATGGCGCTGTCCACCAGGTCTTTGAAATTAACCTGTTTTAGGGACAGCGTTCTTTCTCTGGCGAATTCTAACAGTGACTGAACAATCTCCTTACCCCGTTCCACCTCTTTTTCAGCACCGGTCAACAGTTCTTTTTTATATTCAAAGTCAGCCTCTTCCAGTTCTTCAATCAGGATTTGAATTGATGTGGATATATTGTTGAGGGGATTGTTTAATTCGTGGGCCACACCCGACGTCAATCTTCCCAGAGACGCCAGTTTCTGGGCCTGCACGAGTTGTTTGCTTCGCCGGTTCAGCTCATCGATCATATGGTTGAGGCTGAACACCAAAGATTCAAATTCATCGCCGGTTTTTATTTCCGGTATATTGTCGAAATCTCCCCGGGCGATTTTTGTAATGGCGTTCTCGATGATTTTAAGGGGGTGGTTGACATTGAAGACCAAAAAAAGGGCAATTGAAACAGAAAGAATAAAGACAGGAATCAGCGCCAACAGATGAATTGTCTTGGATTTGCCGATGAGATTTCGGGTAAATTGGCTTTCCTTTTGAACGATTTGTTCCAGTTCACTGGTAAGAATCCTTCCCTGCTTTCGAATGAGTTCGATGGTGTCCGGAGGCGCCAATAGGTGTCCTTCTTCCTGCAGCTTTAAAAGGTTTGTGAGGGATTCTTTGTATGTCAGCAGTTCTGCAATGCTCTCATCGAGATTTTTTGCCAGGGTATACTTCCCATATTGGGTCAATATCTCACGAAGGATATCCTCTGCCTGGCGGACATAGTCGAGGGCTTCAACGATATTTTCTTTGTCATAGGATAAAAAATAGTTTTTTTCATACCGGCGTGCTTCAAGGATGGTGTTAAGCAAGTCGTATTTTCTTTCGATAATCTGTATTTTTTGATTTAAAACATATTGGCTGTAATAACTGCGCAGCCATATCAGTGCACTAAGAACGATAAAGATGGCAAAAGCGAGAAAAATCTTTTTTCTGATACTTATTTTCATGAGACTTGACTGGTTCTATAGTGAAAATAAAACACTTGGTTTCTGATCCCTGAAACTTGATCTCTAGGTATAATAAGGGGGCTCAACGTGACAGAAAACACCTTTAACTCCTTGGATTTTATAAGCGATTTCCTTAATATCACGAATTAGATCCTGCTGATACGTTTCTCCGATATGCTGTTGCAATGTCGGACTTGCATAACCGGTTTTTTTGATTTTTTGGGCTGCAACCTTTACATTAACCTCCCCGTCTCTGACGAAGACATCGGCTTCACAGATCGATTGAAGCGATGCTTCAACATGTTTGGTGATGGCAAGATCAACGATTGCCTGTTTAAATTCCGGGGATGTTTGATAGTTTTTGCTCTTTGCCGCACGGCAAATAATTTCACAGGCATCGTCGATTGTCAATAACCCGATTTTAATTACAATATCATAAAGCCAGGGGTCGTTGATATCCGTTTTGTAGAGGTAGCGTGTCCAGTCCATACGATTTCGATCTTCGCTTTCAATAACGGTCAATGCCTTTTTTCTGGAGATATTTTGCTTTTGTTGCAGCAAGGCGATCCTGTCTTCTTTTTCAGCGAGGATCCTTACTTTCAGAACCTGAGGAATTTCCGTAAGCAGAAGATGTCCGGCATGGCCGTGATATACGATATTGTCTTCCTTGACATATTCGAGGAGGGCAGCCTGAAACTGGGCAAGATATTTTGTTTTGCCGTGTGTTATCCGTTCAAGAATGGTCGGGGCGTCATGGAGGGATTTGAGCAGTTTTTTTTCTGAAACCTTAAAAAGATGGGCCGCTTCGACCAGGATTTCCCTGCTCACGCATTCATAGCCTAATTTTTCAGCAACTTTCTCGGCTATCATCTGACCGTGGCTGAAACATCCCCGCGATATGGTTATAATCGCCATAATAATTAATCTCCTAACACAAAAATTTTCCTTAAGATAAATCCAAAAATGTACAAATATATTTTTTGAGCTTTCGTGATAATTTTATTGAATTCCGTAAAAGAAATAGAGAATTGTAAGTTCAACAGTTAAAAAGATGACGGTCATCACTGCACCGGCCTTGGCATAGTCCACTGTTCGATAGCCGCCGGGTCGCATGATCAGGGCGTTGACCTGATGCGTGGGCAAGACAAAGGTGTTGGATGCCGACAGTCCCACAACCAGTGCGGCCATTCTTGGATCACCGCCGGCCATGACCGCCATGTTCATACACAGGGGAACCAAGAGAACCGTTGCGCCCACATTGGATATCACCAGGGTGAAAAAAGAGGTCATAACCCCCACCGCTGCCAGGAGGACGATGGGAGAGGGATGCCCCAGCAGCCCCAATACGAATTGTGCGATAAAAGCAGCGGTTCCGGTTTTTTCAAAGGCCATCCCCAAAGGAATCAGCCCGGCCAAAAGGAAAACCGTCATCCAGTCCACAGCGCGATACGCCTCATCCACGGAAAGCACACCGGTGATGATCATACCCAGGGCGCCGGACATCAGTGCCACCGAAAGCTGGATCTTAAAAATAATAATCTGTGCCAGGGCCACTGCCAGCCAGACGACCGCCAGTTTGGCTTTCTCCGGACGCATAATTTCACCTTCAAGGGCGGTGGCAAAGGTGAGGGCCCGGGGTTGGGGCTGATTTCTCAAAATGTGAAATTTTTCCCAAGGCCCCTGGAGTAAAATGGTGTCGCCCATTTGCAGCCGAATATGGGTCAAGTTGCTATAAATAATTTTATTGCCGGTAAACAGGGCCACCGGATTTACGCCATACATTTCTTTAAAATTGACTTGACTCATGGTTTTTCCAATCAATTCGGATCGGGGAGAAACCACCGTTTCCGCCATTCCGGCATTGATCACTGCCAGGCTCTCTCCAAATACTTCCAGGCCGTCTTTGATCTTCCATCCGTATTCATCGGCCAGCATATGAACCATTTTCCCTTTCCCGATAACGGCGATATCATCTCCCGGAGAAATCGTATCGGCACTTTTGGGTACGAAGGTTTTTTCCTTTTTAGATGCAAAATTGATGGCCACCACGGTCACCAGAAACTTGGGTCTGATGCCCAAATTTTCGAGGGTTCTGGGTCCGCTATAATCATTGGGAATGTGAATTTCAAAAGTATGTTCAAGTCCCTGGTAGGCTTCCAACAGCACCGCCGTAACTCCTTTTTCCGCTTCGCCGTCTGCGGCTGGAAGGATAAATTTTCCGAAAAGAATAAAATAGACGATGGCACTCGAAAGAAGGCAGATTCCGATGGGAGTTTGGGTAAACAGGCCGAAGGGTTCCAATTTTTCCCCGCCCAGGACCATCAAATCATTGAGGAGAATCGTGGGACTGGCCCCCACCAGTGTGATGGTCCCACCGATAATGGCACAGAATCCCATGGGCATCAGAATGCGGGACACCGGGACCCCCATTCTTTTGCCGATCCGCTGGGCAGCCGGCAGGAATAGGGCTGCGGCGCCGATGTTCTGCATCATGCTCGAAATTATGCCGACGGTACCGGATATGAGGGTGATTACTTTCTTTTCGCTGTTGCCGGCCAATTTAATGATGGGGCCGGCCACCCTGTTCATGACGCCGGTTTTGTCAAGCCCGGCACCGATGATAATCACCGCCATGATGGAGACGACGGCGTTGCTGCTCAACCCGAGAAATGCTTCTTTGGGTGTTACCAGACCGATAAGGGGAAGCAAAACCATCATGATGATCCCCACAACATCAACGCGAACCCATTCAAAAATAAACAGAACGATTGCAAAACCCAGAACAATCATGGTCAAAATCATTTCAAGTGTCATCGCTGAATATTCCTTTCTGTTCCTCGTGTACTCGCATGGTCCTAAAAACGATTGGTTTTAACCGCGTTATTTCTTTTTATTCTGCCTGAACGTAAAGCATAACCCAAAAGCAAAGGCGACCAGCACCAGGGCGAAAATAAAATGTGTATCCATATCTCCCTCCATCATGTTTTAGTGAAACACCTGTCTCCATACCTTCGTCAAATTGCATCTGTTAACAGCGTGGTAAAAAATTTGGTTCTCGAGTGAGCATCATTCGTGCCAAGTTGTACGACGCCAATAAATATGACTGATATTATTGGATTTATTTAAGAAGCGTATTTTAGAGAACTTTTATTTTGAGCGTTGCGATATGCAACGAAAAAGGTTTGAAGAATAAATTAAACAAACTTATTAGACGGTTATGGGGTGTTGCATAATAGAATGGAGTGTTGCAAAATATAACGGTTTGCCGGGGGTTGAAGGATAAAAAAAGAAAATCCGGCCTTTTCTACAAAGGCCGGATTTGGGTTTGTATGGGGTTTCTCGGCATTGGCTCGTGAAGAAGGGGCCATCACGACGCCTAAAATTCCCTGTTACACCATGGAATAAACGAAAACGTTGCTGCGGAGTCGTTCACCTTCTTCAATTCTGCTTTCAGAGCGATCTTCAACCGATTCGGAAACCACAAAAGCGATGTCGCTATATTCTTTTGTGATGGATTCCAGGGCTGCTTCCGGCTCGTTGAACATCACGATGTGATCAAAAGGGATTCCTTTCTCAGCGGCTGCTTTCTGAAAGAGATCGGCATTTTCTTCGGACATGCTTTTAAACTCTTCACAGACCTGATTGCGTGAAGATGAAAAAAGCTTGAACGTTTCACAGGATAACGGGGCCGTATTTAAGGCCAGAATTTCATAGGACATCCGGTGCGCCATTTCCAAAGCATAGTCGATAATTTCTTTTGAAAAAGTGCTTTCTCTGCCCATAACCAGCAGTTTTAAGACAGCTTCTTCTTCTATTTGATCAATCATTGTTTTCATGGCATACTCGGATTCACCGGCTTCGGCAAAGGTAATTGCTTCCTGATACTTGTCCATGGTGTTGCCCGCTCTATTCAATTTTTGTTTGATTCTCCCAAAAATTCCTGCCATTTTTTTTCCTCCTCTGTTATTTTTTAGCGGTGAACTGTGACCAGGGGAACGGATAGATTCTTTTTTATTTTCGCCAGTGAAATTTTCTTTTTGGAAATACCGGTGGTTCGACTGATTTCCTGATCAGAAGCGTCATAGATGGTCAAAACAACGTCCCGATGATCGTTTACATAATTGATGATCTCTTTTTCAGGATTCCCCGATGCCATGGAAAAGTGACACTGAACACCTGCTTTTTCCGATTCCGACAAGAACTGTTTTATTTGCTTTGAGGCCTCGGCTATTATATCCAGGGCGGTTTCATGTTCGCCGGCTTCGGCAAAGGTCGCCGCCATCATGGAACCCTGAACAAATCTTCTAGCGATAAGGGTTTTTTTTCGAAATTTTTTCATATAGTCGCGATAATACCGGGGTCTTATTATCTGAAATATGTCCAGCTCCGCCCGAATCCGCTTGCAAAGATCAACTGCATATTGAAAGGCTTTTTGGTCGGGCGTCATACCTTCTATGGTCAATAAAACTTTTTTCATTTTCATCCCCTTTTACCCGTTGTCCATGAGCCCTGTTACATTCGCAACTGAGGCCGGGTTTCTTCACTGGGCCGAATATGAACATGGTCCCTTTTTCGACGTTTTTTCTCCGGACGGTCATGTAGGATATCCAGAGCGATCTCATGTTCATTGGCTTCGGCAAACGTTATGGTCGCCATCAATCTGTTAAAAGCCTCTTTGAATTTAAACATGAACGAATCCTCCTTTGTGCGATTTTTTTTCCATTTGACCTTTGGTAGAGCAACTCCTGTGCCAATATTGTTAAAAAAACACATCTTATTGATAATATTAAGATAATATAAAAGTCACCTGGGATTGAAAACTTTAAAAGATAGTTGCTATCTGCAATGCTTCTTTGATTTAAATTAAAATATACTTTAAATTTAGCAGGTTATGCCATATTGCAAAAAATGAATGATTCGTTGCAGATTGTTACATCCAACGGGGTTGTGCCGGGTCCTACGAAAAAAACATTGCGTGGAGGAGTTGAATCTGTTTTTATAACCTTACGTTAGGGACATTTGAGGGCACTGTTGCCTATGCTTATTTGAACTATGGCAAAAAAATGGAATCAGAGAATGCGCTTATTTAAAAAAGAAAAAGAGCAGATGAAGTCCGTACCATCGGAACTCGATGAATTAAGAGAAGAAGTACGAAAAGCCAGGATGTCCGAGTCTGTGGAAAAGGTCGCTTATAAAGAAATTGAACGGCTTGAAAAAACATCCCCATCCAGCGCAGAATATACCATCGGCATTAACTATATCGATTATCTGGTGAGTCTCCCCTGGAATAAAATGACCGATGACAACCTGGATATCAAACGGGCCGAGGCGATTCTCAATGAAGATCATTTTGGGCTCACCAAAATAAAAGACCGGATTTTAGAGCATCTTGCAGTCAGAGTGTTGAAAATGTCCCGCCAGCATAAAGTGCTGGTGGTGGATGACGAAAAGATTACCCGTCAGAATCTCGAGCATGTTTTTAAAAAAGATGGGTATTACGTCAAGACCGCTTCCGATGGAACTGAAGCGTTGAATTTCCTCAAAGAAACCGCCTTTGACGTCATCGTAACAGATCTTAAAATGGGCAAGGTCGATGGAATGGCTGTCCTTGAAAAAGCCAAGAAAGTCAATCCCGGCACCGAAGTGATTATCATCACCGGATACGCCACCGTGTCCACGGCCATTGAGGCCATGAAGAAGGGTTCGTATCACTACCTGACCAAGCCGTTAAAGCTCAATGAAATCCGATCAACCATTGAGAACGCCTTGTTCAAGAAAAAAGTCCGCTTGGAGCCCAAAGGTCCGGTGCTCTGTTTTGCCGGACCGCCGGGAACCGGAAAAACCTCGTTGGGAATGTCCATCGCCAAGAGCTTGGAACGGAAATTCGTCCGTATTTCTCTGGCCGGCATGAAGGATGAGGCTGAAATAAGGGGACACCGCAAAAGCTATGTCGGTGCCTTGCCGGGGAGGATTATCCAGGAAATTCGTCGTTCGGAAATAAAGAACCCTTTGATCATGCTCGATGAAATCGACAAAATCGGCCGGGATTTCAAGGGAGATCCGGCGGCAGCATTGCTGGAAGTCTTAGACCCCGAGCAAAATGCGCATTTTGTGGATCATTACCTGGATGTTCCCTTTGATCTGTCCCACGTCATGTTCATCGCCACCGCAAACGCACTGGACCTGATTCCCGGACCATTGCTGGACCGTCTGGAAGTGATTACCCTGCTGGGATATACGGAAGAAGAAAAAGTCAAAATCGCCACACGCTATTTAATACCCAGGGAAGTCGAAGAAGCCGGACTCTTCGACACCCCGCCTGTTTTTACTTCAGAGGCAATCCGCAAAATCATCCGAGAATATACCCGGGAAGCAGGATTGAGAAACCTCAAGCGACAAATTGCTTCCATTTGCCGCAAAATTGCCCGTGAAACCTTACGTAAGAACAGCACCGGCCCTTCAACCATGATCACTCCTGAGATGGTCGAGAATCTTTTGGGGCCCAGAAAGTTTTATTTCGAAATCGCTGAAGCTCAAGAACGGATCGGAGTAACCACCGGGTTGGCATGGACCGAAGCCGGGGGGCAGATTATGTTCATCGAGGCCGCCAAAATGAAAGGGAAGGGGAATCTCATTTTAACCGGGTCATTGGGTGATGTGATGAAGGAATCCGCCCAGGCCGCCATGAGCTATATCCGCAGCCATGCCGATTCCATAAATATTTCTGAAAACATATTCGAAGCCAACGACATTCATATTCACGTGCCGGCCGGCGCCATTCCCAAAGATGGCCCATCGGCCGGGCTGACCATCGCCGTTGCGCTGATTTCTTTGCTGACGGAGCGTCCCTGCAAAAGGGACGTTGCACTGACCGGTGAATTGACGCTAACCGGCAGAATTCTTCCTGTGGGCGGCGTAAAAGAAAAAGTTCTTGCAGCTCACAGAGCCGGGGTAAAAACGGTGGTTTTTCCTGCAAAAAACGAAGCCGAAATCCAAGACATTTCCGAAGATGTTAAAAAAGATTTGAATATTATCACCATCGAAAAACTATCGGAGGTCATAGACCTGGTTTTAAAGTAAAACAAAGAACCGAACCTCGGAGGCTGCACCTCATACCCAGGAACAATAAAAGGTAGGTGTTCAGGGGGGCGCTCCCCCGCTTCACTCGGGTGTCACCGTGTCTGCTGGTCATTGAAATAACGAAGTACTTCGCCAACCCGCCTGCCAAGCGAGGCACGAGCGGGCAGGTATCGTTACACGGAGAAGCGCACCCCCCGAACACGGTCAAAAAAGGAAAGCGGTCAACCCGTTAAATGGCCTGACCGCTCCCAAAAAAGAGAAAAGATAATTTTACCGTAAAAATGGTTACGACAGTTTTTTCAACAATTCCTTAAGTTCCCTGACCGCATCGGCTGATTTTTCAAGAGCGGCTTTCTCTTGGGCGGTAAGGGTAATTTGAATGACCTCCTCAACACCGTTTGTACCCAATTTCACAGGAACACCGATGAAAAGATCGTTAAATCCATATTCACCTTCAAGGTAGACCGCGCAGGGAAGGATTTTCTTTTTGTCCTTGAGAATCGATTCAGCCATTTCGACGGCTGCAGAAGCCGGTGCATAAAAGGCACTTCCTGTTTTAAGAAGTTTGACAATTTCAGCGCCGCCGTTGGCGGTTCTTTCTACCAGAGCGTCGATTCTTTCCTGGGACAGTAGTTCTGTAATGGGAATCCCGGCAACTGTAGAATAACGGGGTAACGGCACCATGGTATCGCCATGACCGCCGAGGACAAATGCCGTGGTATTTTCAACGGAAACATTGAGTTCCATTGCAATAAAAGTTCTGAATCGTGCTGAATCGAGCACACCGGCCATGCCGATGACCCTGTTTTTAGGGAAACCGCTGGCTTCATAGGCAACGTGACACATGGCATCCAGGGGATTGCTGACAATGATGAGTACCGCATCCGGAGAATGTTTCACCACCTGTTGGGTGACATTTTTCATAATTCCCGCATTGGTGCTCAAGAGGTCATCCCTGCTCATACCGGGTTTTCTGGGTATTCCGGCGGTGATAATAACAATATCCGAGTTGGCCGATGCTGCATAATCGTTTGACCCGGTTGGGTGGGCATCGTGCTTTTCAATGGGCGCTGCCTCGGCAAGATCCAGGGCTTTCCCTTGGGGGAGACCGTCAATAATATCCACCAAAACGACATCGCATAATTCTTTTTCTGCAAGCCTTTGTGCTGCAGTGGCGCCTACATTGCCGGCTCCGACAACGGTTACTTTTTTGTCCATATCACTCTCCTTCTGTTGTATTTATGGATTAATATTTTTTAACGTTTAATTTCTGTTGCTGGGGTCATCGTTTTTTTGCATTCATTTTGGGATGCTCCCTGTTGGGCGTATTTTCCAAATGCAATTGTAAAACAATTTTGATAACACAAAATCGTTTGTTGTCAACCTATTTATATGTGGATCTAATCCCTTGTTGTTGACACAATCAATTGAAACAGGATAAAAAGTTTAAAAAGGTCAAAAGTTGTCTATGAATATCGCAAAGCAAATTAAAACGCTGTTACAGGAAGCTGAGTTGTATCGTTCTCAGGGATTGTTGGACGAGGCGTTGGTGAAATACCGCCATGCAGAAGACCTGATACAAAGGGATGAACAACTCAAGAACAGATTAAACCTAATTGACGCTGTTTCAAAAAAAATTCAGCGCCTAAAAGATGAAATTCAGCGCATCGAAAATGCACCCAAAAAACCTGAAGTTTCAGCCCAAATTCAAGACCTGATCAAAAAACTTTTCACGTTCACGCCGAACCTGAACGAGGACGCAAGAGCCCTTGAAGGCGCCGTCGCTTTGGCAAAGTTCGGCCAGTTTAAAAGAGCGATATTAGAATTTAAAGCGTTGTTGAAAAGAGATTCCCTCCGGGTCGCTGCAGCCAAGAATATCATAAGATGCCATATGGCCCTTTCTTCAGTGGATGACGCCGTTGCTGAATATGAGCAATGGCTCTCGGAAGATATTTTTCTTCCAAATCAACTTCAAAGACTTTGGACTTTTTTCGAAAATATGCTGAACAAAGAGGGCATCGATAGAATCCTTCCCCAGACCAAAATGTCCGCAGATGATGTGGAACCCATGATCCATATTCCTGAAATTCATGACGTTAAGGATCAGACAAATGCGGATGATCGATTAAAAATTGAAGAAGTTAAGATTGAAGACGAAGAAGATCTCGACATCAATTCAATCGGAATAACCTTTGACAGGGGGCCTCTAAAAGAGCAGATATTTGAATTTAAAGTAAGGTTCCAGTTGGGAAAAGTCCTCAGCCTACTGATTTCAGGCAGGGAAAAAGATCTGATCGAAAATTTTAAAGTAGGAACGACGATCAATGATGTTCAGTATTATTCGAATGTTGCTTTTTTCAATGGCTCAGGTCTGATTACGGCGGTAAAGAAAATTAAAATCGGACCGTTGCGTGGAGATTATTGTGTGGATATTGAGGCCGCAATAAGTTAAACACAAGGTCACCAGGCGGCGAGATGCTTAACGGTATTTTGTAAAGAAGCATTGCAGAAGAAAGGTCTTGAAAAATTTGAGTAAATTTGGTAGAATAGCATTTTTAAAGACATACTTCGCGGGCTTAACATGCACTAAATTTTCTAGGTGGAGCTGATCATCAATGGCTATTTTTAATTTTAAAAAAAGGGAGATCGAGTGTAAAATTGTCTATTACGGGCCCGGGAGATGCGGCAAAACAACCAATATGGAATACATCTTCAAGACCTTCAAAAAACAGGTCGTCGGTGAGATGGTCTCAATAGATACGGAAGGTGATCGGACCCTTTTTTTCGATTTCCTTCCCATGGGCCTTGGGAAGATAAAAGGATTTGATATAAAAGTTCAAGTGTATACCGTTCCCGGTCAGGTTCAATATCGATCTACCAGAAAACTGGTCTTAAAGGGTGTTGACGGCATTATTTTTGTCGCAGATTCACTGGCGGTGAGACGCGAAAAAAACATGGTCTCCTTAAAAGACCTGCAACGTAATTTAAATGAATACGGTCTTAACATTTTTAAAGTCCCGCTGGTTATGCAGCATAACAAGCGGGACCTGGCCAGGCAGGGCTTCCCGATTATGTCCGTTGAACAGATGGAAAAGGATTTAAACAGACAGCTCAAAGTCCCTTCTTATCCAGCCAGTGCAATTACGGGGCAGGGCGTTGGGATAACTTTAAAGGAATGTCTGAAGTTAACATTGGTATCATTCAGAAAAAATTTAAAAATAGGACGTTAGATAGTATAAATGGGCGATTTTGTTCTAGCCGGCAATATGGACTTTCTGAGTTTGGGTGATATCCTGCAACTCCTCGGCTCAAATTCAAGTACCGGCATTTTACGCATTCGGAGTAAATATGCTCAGGAACCGGGTTTAATATATTTCGTTAATGGCAATCCTGTGAATGCGTCGGCAGGTCCGTTGACCGGCCTTGATGCCGTTAACGCACTTTTTGGTTGGGTTGATGGTGAATTTGAATTCACTGAAGAAGATATTCGTCGTAAAAATGTTATTAAAAAGAGCCGGATGCAAATTATTCTTGACTGTTTAAGCATGTTGGATGACGGGCAGATAGAACAATTGGGTCCTGTATCGTTCCCCAAAAAGACAAAAAGTTCTTCAAGAAAAGAATCGACACTGCCCGTTATAAAAGGGCCGCTTATCGATTATTCGTATGTGGTCGATGAAGAAGAGGCACGGGCCGGCAACAAGATTGTCGCACAAGGAAAACACGGCGGCTGGTTATGGGTGATACTTGAAGGTGTGGCAGAAATTATCAGGGAAACTCCCCAGGGCCCTTTAAAAGTACTCAGAATCGGTGAGGGTGCATTTATCGGGAGCATTGCTTCATTTTTACTGTTGGAAGGAACGGTTCGAAGTGCTGCAATTCGTGCAGTGGAAAATGTGCAGTTGGGCGTACTCGACTCCCGGCGTCTTTCCATCGATTTTTTGAGAATGTCGGACCCCTTTAGAAGCCTTGCAATCAGTCTTGACAGGCGCTTAAAACAGGTCACCGATATGGCGGTTAATATTCATCTGAAAAAAATTCGTATCGAAGACTATATTAACGGTAAAAATCATCGGATTGTCCAGGGTGACAGCGAATCGAATTTATTTCAAATCACCGAAGGGGACGCCCATATTGTCCGACACACGAAAAATGGTTATGTGCCATTGGCGAATCTTCATTCCGGAGATTTTTTCGGGAATGTTCCGTTCCTTGATTTAGGGCAAGAACCTTATCAGGCTTCGGTTTTCGCTTCAGAGGATCTTGAAGTAACCAAAATGGACCCTGACATTTTGCAGAAAGAGCACAATCGCCTTTCGTCCACATTTAAAAACTTTATAGAACACCTTGCAACGTGCGTATCGGTAACTACCCGGGTAGCTTGTGAATTCCATAAAAAAAACCGGTGATAAAGAACCGTAGAATTATGCCCGTAAAATAAAATTTTAACAAAACCGTATTGGGTGAATACCATGACGACAGAAGAAAGAAGACATCATCCAAGAATCAGTGCTCTCAATTTGATCTCATATAATTGTATTGATGAAAATGAGGTAATTGTGGCACAGGGGATGGGAAGGACTTTAAATATCAGTGAAGGCGGAATTTTGCTTGAAACGCACATTCCCATGGACCCCCGAAATGCCATCGTGCTGGACATTGGTCTTGAAGATGATCTGATCAACATTAAGGGAACGGTTGTTTTTTCTGCGGCCGGCAAAGATGAAAAATATGAAGCCGGAATCGAATTCCTTGAGATGTCGGATTCGACCCTCGATATTTTAAAAAAATTTATCATAGCATTTTCAGAACAATAACAAATGAAGTGCTCGTCAAATTAAAGAATAGAATGCTTCAAACAGGGAACTTGTTGCCGCAAATGGCAACAGCAACTGTTAAGCCTCCTCACTCAAGGGCAACCGGCAAGGAAAATCATCGTTGTCATGGTTGTCGGAAAGGATAAAAAATTATGCCGAAGACTGTCATTGAAACCGATTTTGAAAAATTAAATTTAATAAAAAGGGGCAAAGTCCGGGATATATACGATCTTGGAGACACCCTGTTAATGGTGGCAACGGATCGAATTTCTGCGTTTGATGTGGTGATGCCGGATCCCATCCCTGAAAAAGGAAAAATTTTAACTCAAATTTCCCTTTTTTGGTTTAAAATAATGGAATCCCTTTTGCCCAATCATGTTATTTCAAGCAACGTGGACAACTTTCCGGACATTTGCAAACCGTATTCAGAAATTCTGCGTGGAAGGAGCATGCTGGTAAAAAAAGCAAAACCATTGCCCATTGAATGTATTGTAAGGGGATATATATCCGGATCCGGATGGAACGACTACCTGGCTTCCGGACGCATATGCGGCATAAAGCTCCCTGAAAACCTGAAAGAATCTGACAAACTTCCCGAGCCTATTTTTACGCCTTCGACCAAGGCAGAAACGGGGCTTCATGATATTAACATAAATTTTGACGAGGCCATCCGAAAAATTGGACGAGATCTGGCCGACCAGGTTAGAACCCTCAGTCTCGCAATCTACAGTAAAGGCGCTGAATTGGCCTACAAAAAAGGAATCATCATTGCGGATACCAAATTCGAGTTTGGTCTTTTCGAAGACAATTTAATCCTTATCGATGAAGTAATGACGCCGGATTCATCCAGGTTCTGGCCGAAATCGTCCTATGAACCCGGAGGGTCCCAAAAGAGCTTCGACAAGCAATATCTTCGTGATTACCTTATTTCCATCAACTGGAACAAGACCCCCCCGGCACCGTCACTTCCCAAAGACGTGATCGCAAACACCCAAAAAAAATATCTTGAAGCATTCAATCGGCTGACCGATTCAAACCATGTGCTTTAAAGAAAAAACTGTCAAACTGTCCGAGGTTGACGCCAGCGATCATTCCTATCGCATAACAACCCAAGAGACGGTCGATGATTTAATGGACTCTATCGGGCATGTGGGGGTGTTGAATCTTCCCCTGTTGTTAGAAAAAAAATCGAGGTACATTATTCTATCTGGTTTTAGAAGAATTGAAGCCTGTCGCCGACTGAACCGACCGGATGTTAACGCCAGGACCCTCGATTCGGATACAAAAAAACTTGAATGCGCAAGATATGCCATCACCGACAACGCTTTTCAAAGACCGCTCAATCTCATAGAAAAATCAAGATCGATCCGGATGCTTTCCAACTGTTTTTCGGACCTTCGTCGTCTGTCCAAAGAAATGTCCATTTTGGGGGTGCCCTGCCATGAATCCATGATAACAAAAATCAAAGATATCTGTTCCTTTTCAAAGCCGCTTCAGAACAGCATACTTTCCGAAAGTATTTCACTGCCCGTAGCATTGGAACTCCATAAAATGTCAAAAGATGTTGAAAACGGTTTTGTAGAACTTTTTAGTGTTCTTAAATTGAGTGTCAACAAGCAGAGGGAAATCCTTACGCTGATCAAAGAAATTTCCTTGCGGGAAGACATTCCTATGGCAGAGATTCTGGAAGAGCTCCATTTGAAAAGGATTTTAAATGATGAAGATCTTGATAAAAATCAAAAGATCCGAAAGATACGGTCCCATTTAAAACAGCGGCGCTTCCCCGCTATAACGCGTGCTGAGCGGGGGTTTGAAGAACATCGGCAAAACTTGAAACTCGGAGCCGGGATAAAACTGATTCCACCGGACAATTTTGAAAGCCTCACCTATTTTTTGAACTTCTCATTTAAAGATTTAAAGGAACTCAAACATCTTAAAAAAATCTTTGATTCTCTCATCAAGAACCCTTCCCTTAAAAAAATCCTGGATTGATCGCACACAATATATGGTGTTGCAAGTTATCATATGATACCATATGTAGCGGTTGATATCGTGATCCAATTATTTTTCAAGATTAATGGCCGATTTCACCAAAAGGAAAGGAGGCCTTATAATTAAAATAAAAACAGGTGGTTAGGGTGTGTCCGCACCTGAATAGCAGGACTTTCGAACCCAAGTAGAACAAAAAAAGAATATATTTTCTTGACTAAATAAAACGCACCATTTATATAGGGCTTAATTAAATAAATATGGTTCAATATATTATGGGAATTAAGGAACGGAAAGAACGAGAAAAAGGACGGCGGCGCCAGCAAATAATGGTTGCCGCTAAACGGGTTTTTTCCAACAAGAGCTTTAACAAGGCAACCATGGAAGATATCGCCAAGGAAGCTGAACTTAGCCCAGGTACGATTTATCTATATTTCAAGAACAAAGAAGAGTTGTTCGCCTCTCTTTCCCTAAGAATCCTCCACTATATGAACATTCGTTTGGAACATGTACACAACGAAAAATACGAAGGACCTCAACAAAAACTAACCGCGCTCAAAGAAGCCCTATATGAAGTCTACGAATTTGATCCGCTGGTCCTAATTAATATGTTCCATCTTCAATCCAGTGAAACCTTGAAAAATTTATCCCCCCATTTGCTTTCGGATATTAAAGAATTGTCCAGAAATTCATTCAGGTCAATGGCCAAAGTATTTGAAGAAGGAATGGAGGAAGGTCTTTTTATTAAAAGACACCCGGTAGCCCTGGCCGATATCGTGTGGGCGCTGTTTTCAGGCGTTGTGCTCTGGGAAGAAAGCAAAAGATTGATCAACAGTAAAAAAGATTTTTTGAAACCGACCCTTGAAATTGCGTTTGAAATTTTCAGTCGAGGGATAGAAATCAACCCTGAATCTTTAAACTAGAGTTTGCTGGAACTGAACAGATACACTCCAGGCTTTAAAACAGTTTGGTTTACGATAACCCAACTGTTAGAACATGCGGCGTTTATTAACATTTAACTGATAAAGGGGGTGATACCGCAGATCTTTAGAGGAGAAGGGAAGAGCGATGATTTGAATTGCCGCACCCTCAACCAATTTTCCTCTTTTCCAATGACCATGGTTTATTTTAACCGGAAATCTTGCGAATGTTTTATCGGGTGGCCAAATGGTGACCGGCTTCTCAGGACGACATCTGAATCAGAATTGTCAGAGAATACCCGCTCAAACTTGCCTTAAAGACTCCGGTTATTAACCAAAAGTTTCTAACCTT
>JAHECI010000253.1 GCA_024641825.1 Desulfobacterales bacterium
TTAATGTTGGGCCGGTCAAAACTGGAGATAAACTGCGATGCATCGGCCAAGTCCAGTTTTTCAACGATGTCCTTGCGTGTCATTGAATCGGCCGTTGCCGTGAGGGCAATTCGGGGTACGTCCGGAAACCGTTCCATCACTTCCACCAGCCTGAGATATTCCGGTCTGAAATCATGGCCCCACTGGGACACGCAGTGGGCCTCGTCAATGGCAAACAGGGCCACCGGGATTTTACCCAAAATTTTTTGGAACCGCTCCGTTAAAAGACGCTCAGGAGCGACGTAGAGAATATCACACCGCCCCTTGGACACCCTAGTTTCCACATGGTCGAATTCCTCCCGGGAAAGACTGGAGTTTAAAAACGCCGCCCGAACACCGTTTTGCCTCAGGGCTTCCACCTGGTCCTGCATCAAGGCGATCAGGGGGGACACCACCAGGCCCACGCCGTTCAGCATAATCGATGGGACCTGGTAGCATATGGATTTCCCGCTGCCGGTGGGCATCAGCACGAACGCATCTTTGCCGGCCAGCAACGTATCGATAATTTCTTTTTGATTTTCCCGAAATGACGGGTAGCCGTAATAGTGGGATAGAATTTGTTGTGCGGTTTTTTCCATGAAGCACCTGCCGCCGGTTTAATTTTTTCAGGATCGGACCCCGGTGACCGACTATAATATCCGGCCCCTAAAATCGGCTTAAACAGTTCTTTTCGACCTTAAAAAAACCTTTTATTAGAATACTCCTCTTCGAGACCCGTGGAAAAAATGGTGGGGACACGGGATCTTTAGGTTATAATCACTAAAATAGGACCACCTTCAACTATAAACGTATATTTTTAGAAGCTCCCCCATGGTCCCTCAATTCTTGATTTACCATACAAGGTATTCGATAAACATAAAAGAAAAAATAAGCAATTTAATATTTTAAGACCCTGCCCCATTTCCCGATGATACAGTGTGTCTTTACCTCGTTTTTGTCTCTGTTTCGGCAAATTTAACATGGATTTTCCGACCGTCCAATGTCACGCCTTTAAGGGATTTGAGGACATGTTTTGCCACGTTTTTTTCCACATCGAAGAATGAAAACTCTCTTTTGAGGTCGATCCGGCCGAGTTTACTCGATGATATGCCCGATTTGTCACAGATCAGGCGGACGATAGCACCTTCTTTGAGTTTATCCAGGCGCCCGACATTTACGAAAAATCGCTGGGTATTGCCGGCGAGACGACGTTCGGCCTTATCGGCTTTATCTCCCTTTTTTCGGCGTTTTTTGACCGTTACGTTGATGTCTTCGGCCCCCCGATAGTAATCGAGAAAGCGGTTGAACTCGGCGGAGACGAATCGACGGATCAATTCCTCCTTGCTGAGATCGGAAAGGGTTTCAAACACCGGGGGAAGGTATTTATCGATTTCTTTTTTGTTGACCTCCGTGGAAACCAGTCGATCCACCATTGCGTAAAGCTGTTTCTCGCAAACCGCGTGGCCGCCGGGGATTTTTTTAACCTCGAAGTGAATGCCGCTTCTGGATTCCAGTTCTTTGATCCGTCGGACTTCCCGGGTGTTTACCAATACCATGGATACGCCGGATTTACCCGCCCGGGCCGTTCGACCGCTCCGATGGGTGTAGCGGTCCGGCTCATCGGGGAGATTGTAATGGATGACGTGGGAGATGTCATCCACATCCAGACCCCGAGCAGCCACATCGGTGGCCACCAGCAGCTGGAGCGTCCCTTCCCTGAATTTTTTCATCACCTGGTCCCGTTGCATCTGGGACAGGTCCCCGTGGAGCGGTTCGGCATTGTAACCGTCTTTCATCAACTTGTCGGCCACCGTCTGGGTTTCCATGCGCGTGCGGCAGAAAATGAGGGCGAAGATATCGGGGATATAGTCGATCATTCGCTTGAGGGCCGAATACCGGTTTTTTTCTTTGATTACATAACAAGCGTGGGAAATATTATCAGCGGCTTTGTTGGGCGAGCCGGCGGTGATGGTGACCGGACGGGTCATATAGGTGTCGGCGATTTTCGCCGCAGCTTTCGGCATGGTGGCTGAAAACAGCCAGGTTCGCTTTTGGGCGGGGGTCTGTTTCAGAATGTGGTCGATATCTTCCTGAAATCCCATGTCGAGCATTTCATCGGCTTCATCCAGGACCGCATAGGCCACCTGTTCCAGTTTAACGGCCTTTCGGTTGATCAAATCCAACAGTCGGCCGGGGGTGGCCACGATGATCTGGACCCCTTTTTTTATGAGGGTGATCTGGTCCCGAATAGCGGCCCCGCCGTAGACGGCGGCAATACGTGCCTTGGGGATTTGTCGGGCAAACAGTTTCAGATCGCCGGTGATTTGAAGGCAGAGTTCCCGGGTGGGGCAGAGGATCAGCCCCTGGGGGTTTTTTGATTTAAAATCGATCAGCTGGAGCAGGGGCAGGCCGAAGGCAGCGGTTTTTCCCGTACCGGTCTGGGCCAGGACGATGATATCGGTGTCCCCCGATAACAACCGGGGGATGGCCTTTTCCTGAATCTGGGTGGCCTGTTCAAACCCAAGTTGGTCAACGGCCTGGATGAGTTCGTGTTTTAATCCAAAAGATGAAAAATTCATAAATATTTTCCTGGTGGCGGTCGGGTTAACCCGTGCCGGTTATGCCCCTTAAAAGACACAAAAAGCCGCCTCGGCACGTTTGCCGGACGGCTTTGTTTGGTTTTTGATATTGTATCCGGCGGCATTGCCAAGGGCCATGGCCACGCCCGCCGTTTTTTTTACTTAAATCAATATTTTAGTATGGATGTTCACATATCGTTTGTTTTTTAATTAATCAATCTTTTTTATGGGTGCCGGTGGAATTAACCGAAAAGAACGATCTCGGTCCAGCGGGCCGGAATCCTTCCCCCCATAGCGGGATCTTCCATATGCAAATTTCTTTTAATATTAAGCACGATTCAAGATTTGACAAGAAAATCTCTTTACTTGCATGACGAAAGTTTTTTATCCGGTGATCGCTCCGGCAAGATTTCCAGCCAAATCAGCCCCTTTATCGCCAATGGCCTCGGGTGTTGTGCAGAAGGGCAGAATATAATTGCCTTTTGCCGTCAGCTGGAGATAGTCGCAAAAGCCGGCGAAGATACCCTGGATGGCGTCGCAGTTACCTTCAACAGGACCGGCGCAGGTCACAAGCAGGGCCGCCGGTTTACCGCCGACCAGGGAGTGGGTACCATCGCCGGATACCAGACAGAAATGCCGGTCGATCAGGGGTTTTATCTGGGAAGTAAAACTCCAGCAGTAAAGGGGTGAAGCATACACAATCGCGTCGGACCGGATCATTTTCTCAAATAGGGTCAATGCATCATCCTCCTGAACGCAGCCGGGTTCCCCCTTTTTTTCCTTGCACTTAAGACATCCAAGGCAGCCGCCCACCGTATACTCGGTGATGTTGATCCGTTCAACTTCATGATTTTTCACGACGATATCTTCAAACATCGAAAGCACCTTGGCGGTGTTTCCTTTTTTCCTCGGGCTTCCCAAAATGGTGATGATTTTCATGACAATTCTCCTTTTTTAAAACTGTCGCTTCAGCTGATAAAGTTTTCTATTTCCCAGCAGTGCGGAATGGATGATCTTTTTTTAAATCGGATGCTGTTTGAGTGGCTTAGGGATCGTCAGAAAGAACAGGCGCATGTAAACTCTATTTTTAAAGAAATTTTAAAGTTATGCAGACCCTATTGATATTACAAAGATAGTTTCCTGTTCTTTCTCTACGATCCTTTGCCGCGAGTTCATGCGGTTTAAAAAAAGATTATTCATGGAGCGACGTTATTAAAAAAAACCCCGCCCCTTAAACTATTTTATCCTTCAGGTAATCAATTAAATTCGTGAAGTTTAATTCGGTCTTGTTCGCCAACTGCATATTTTGAAGGGACGTTAAAAGTTGATCCCAAAAAATTACATGGATGTTTTCGCACAACGCAGCATAGTCTTTGATATCTCTCCTGTAACTTCCGATTTCTTGGATTATATTCGATGGATTCGACTTGTAGTGATTTAATTTTTCGATGGAATACGTGTTAGTTTTAAGTGTCAGCAGGACAAACCAAAACTCTTTTGCCCATTTTTTTCCAGCCCAGGTGCCCACATCGATGTTTCTGATAATCTGATCCCGGTTGGGGTCATGCTTCGTGTTTTTGCTGATATCTGTTTTGTATGTTGTTTCGATGAAGATCAGCTTGTTTGAAGTTTCGATGGTAAGGTCCGGGTGCATTTCTCCGTCCGGGAGGGGCCTTAACAGCGGCGGAAAATATTTGTCCCAAAATCTTGGGGTCGGGTCTATGAATTGTTCATCCTTATCAAGTATGATTTGGGGAAATATCTCCGAAAACCATTTTTCAGGCGGCGTCTTTTCTAATGTCTTGAACACATTCCACGTCATGGCATCCTCAGAGTTTTCGCTGCCCAGACACGAAAGTCCTTTGACCATCCCCCTGTTATAACGACGGGTTCTGGCCTGACCGGTGATGATGGGATCGGTTGGATCAACGATCAGGTTGTCTTTAAAATCAACAAAAACCTTTACACCGGTATCTGAATATATGAATTTTTGTCCCATCTCATCTTTTTCTGTGCGCTCTTGCATGATTTAAAAACCTCTCTTAATGGATGTCCCGGAAGTCCCCACTTCGATCCATCTGCTTCAGGGCTTTTTCCCTTGTGTCATAAACTTTTTTTAACCCGGCCGACTTGACCGCTCTCTAAGCGGACCTTAATCCCATGGGGATGGGACCTTGATTGGGTCAGGATATCTTTCACCACGCCTTCGGTCAATTTTCCGGTACGCTGATCTTTTTTCATCACGATGAGAACCTGCATTCCCGGTGTTATTCTTTCACGATTTGTTCCGTTCATAATTTTAATCCAATGGCACTGTTTATTTTGATCGATGAAGTTTGACGGTTTCGTAAAAAGTCTTTTGTGAGCAACATCGAGCAATTTTGGAGAAAGATTCACGACGCGTCCGGCGTTAAAAATTGCAAGCTGTTTGAGGGCGTTCGCCCGAGTTCTTGCAATTTAGCCAGGCGAGTCATGAATCCCAAAATTGCTTGCGGAGCAAGCAAAATGAGACTTTTTACGAGTTCATCAATATTCGGTCT
>JAHECI010000254.1 GCA_024641825.1 Desulfobacterales bacterium
TTAGGTCTAATTTTAATTTCTGTTTATATTAATAATGCCCCAAGAACTTTACGTCTTAATTTTTGGTTACATTTTTGGCTTCTACATGGCCTGGAACATCGGTGCAAATGATGTTGCCAACTCCATGGCGCCTGTTGTGGGCGCCAAGGCTGTCACCATCCGACAGGCTGTATTTATTGCCGTAATATTGAATGTCGTTGGTGCCGTATTTATTGGCTCCCATGTTACCAATACGATCCGCAAAGGGATTGTCTCCACCGATATTCTCGCCGATCCCCATCTGGTGCTTATCGGCGCACTTTCTGCAATACTGGCCGCTTCCCTGTGGGTCAATTTGGCCACTTGGAAATCTTTGCCGGTTTCCACAACGCATTCGATTGTCGGTGCCATGATCGGCTTTGGCATCGTCGCCGGCGGATTTTCAGTTATTAATTGGGTTAAGCTCGGTGCGGTTGTGATGAGCTGGATCATTTCCCCTCTCTTCAGCCTTGCAATCTCCTTTTTTTTGTTCAAAATTATCTTAAGATTAATTCTCTCTAAAAAAAATACGTTTATCTGGGCCCTGAAATTATCCCCTTTTTTTATCGGTTCTACCGTCTTCATCGTTGTTTTGTCATTTCTGTTTAAGACGCCTTTGGGAAAAAACCTGTCTGTCCAGGGACCGGTCGCCCTGATTCTGGCATTCATAATCGCATTAATTGTCGGATTCGCCGGGATGAAAGTATTAAAGCGTCTGGTTAAAGAAAGCACCCCCAATGGTGCTGAAGAGATATTTCGGTTTATCCAAATCGGGACGGCCTGCTATGTGGCGCTGGCGCAGGGGGCAAATGATGTGGCCAATGCCATCGGCCCTCTTGCTGTAATCTATTTTCTGGTCAAAACAGGCACCGTCGGCGCCACGGTCCCGGTACCTGCATTTCTTCTGCTCTTTGGCGGTATCGGAATTGCCTGTGGAATTTCAATGGCCGGTCACCGTGTCATGGACACCATGGGCAAAAAAATAACGGCTCTCAGTAATACGCGAGGTTTTGCAGTAAATTTTGCAACAGCGACAACGGTTCTTGTGGCCTCAAAAATGGGGCTGCCGGTATCGACGACCCATGCTGCGGTGGGGGGCGTTATGGGAATAGGCCTTGCCCGGGGCGTTGAAGCGGTCAACTTAAGCATCGTTTATAGAATTATGTTGTACTGGATATTAACGGTGCCCGTTGCTGCCGTTACCAGTATGGTCATATTTAAAATTCTTCTGTTCATTTTATAAAAGGAGATGCTTATGCGAATACCATTTTCTGATATGTTTATGACATCACCTTTTGAGGGCATCCAGGAACATGCTGAAAAAGTAAAGGAATGCAGCTGGGTTTTTCAGCAGGCCATCGAGTGTCATTTCTCACCCAAATGTACAACGTTTGAGGAATTCAGAGATGAGGTTGTCCGCCTGGAAAGAGAAGCAGATGCCATCAAACGTCGTATTCGTGGGCACATTCCAAAAAGAAGCATGACACCCGTATCCACTTTTCTGATATTCAGATATTTAAAGCAGCAGGACGGTGTTCTCGATGCTGTGGAAGATACACTTGACTGGATTTCCTACCGAAGGAAAACAAAGATTCCCGAAGCGCTTGAAAAGGACTTTTCTCTTTTGGTTAATGCCGTTATCGATCCCATCGAAAAGCTGACCTCAATGGTGAGCGAAGCAAGACAATACTTCAAAAGTTACTCCGAAAAACAACGGGTGGTCGTCAAAAATATCATTCACGAATTGCACCGGCAGGAACGCGAAGTCGATAAATTCGAATATGATATTAAGAAGAAGCTTTTTAACCTTGATATAGATGCCGTTTCCATAATGTATCTGGTCAGGCTGGCTGAAATAATCGGCTCCATCGCAGATCATGCTCAAAACGCCGGGGATATGATGCGGGCGATGCTTTCTAAATAGTTGAAGGGTCGGGGTGTTTTTTTAATAACGTCGCTTCATGGACAATCTTTTTTTAAACCGCTTTAAAAAAAGATCATCCATTCCGCTGGTACTCAAGGAGTTAGAATAAAAACTCCCCGATCCATCAAATAGTTTCCATCCATAAATGGCCATTTTCCCCGGGATCTGCGTTCTCCGCGGATTTCCGGCTGCGGCATACAGGGCGTATGCCTTTCAGTCGATTTGATATTTTTTCCGTTTGCGCCACAAGGTTGCCGGATCGATACCCAGAACCCGAGCCGCCTCTTCGATGGATGCAGTGTGCAATAATACTTCCTTGATATGAGATTTTTCAGCTTCTGCGATGGTTTGCATTTTTTGAGTACTGGGAGTCCGGGGCTTGTAATGAATGATGTGGGGAGGGAGGTCTTCCATGGTCAGCCGGTCTTTTTGCGATAGAATTGTACCGCGTTCAATGACGTTGATCAGTTCACGGACATTTCCGGGCCAGGGATAAGACCGGAAAGATTTCAATACCTGATCGGAGATCCCCTTCATGTGCTTATTGTTCACCGTGGCAAATTGAGTCAGATAATGCTCCGCAATCAGCGGAATATCCTCGGGTCGTTCCCGGAGGGGCGGTAAGAACAATTCAATGACATTGAGTCTGAAAAAAAGATCCTGGCGAAACATGTTCTCTTGGACCAGCTCCTCCAGGTCTCTGTTTGTAGCTGCGATAATACGGGCATCCACTCGGATCATTTGCGTGTCGCCCAATCTCTCGAACTTTTTGTGCTGAAGAAAATGTAGTAGTTTCCCCTGAACCGCCCCGGACATTTCCGACACCTCATCCAAAAACACCGTTCCGCCCTTGGCCAATTCCAGCTTTCCTTTTTTATTTTGCACGGCACCGGTAAAAGCACCTTTGACATGGCCAAAAAGGTTGCTTTCCAGCAGGTTTTCCTGGAGCGCTGTGCAATCCACGCTGACAAAGGGTCCTGAACTTCTTGGGCTCCAGGTGTGAATCAGACCGGCCAGAACCCCTTTGCCGGTTCCGCTTTCACCACTGATCAAGACACTGGCATCTGTATCCGCCACTTTCCGGGCCATTTTGAGTACGCTGCGAGCATTTCGGTTCCGGGTAATGAAATCTCCCTCTCGGATGATCCCCTTGAGTTGGTTCTTTAGGGTTTCGACTTCCGACTCGAGCAAATGAACCTTGGCCATCATTTGCATATGATGCGTAATCTGTTCGGGGGTGAAGGGTTTGGGCAGATAGTCAAAAGCCCCCATTTTGATGGCCTGAACAGCGGTATCGATGGTGGCGTATGCGGTGATAATGACGACATAGGCTTTGATTTCCGAACGGACGATTTCCCCAAGTACTTGGAGGCCGTCTGTGTCCGGAAGCTTTAAATCCAAAAACACAACCTCTGGTTTTTCCTGGTTGAAAAGTTCCAGGCCTTTTTGGCCGCTCTCCGCCAGCAGAATTTTCATCCCCGTATCTTCGAGATGAATTTTCAGTGTCGTCAAAATGTTCCGATCATCATCTATCAGGAGTATTTTTTTCATCCGACGTCTTCACCACCCAAAGGTATCCAGAATCTGAACCTGGTCCCTTTACCCATCTCGCTCTCCACGGTGATATCCCCGCCGTGTTGCTCAATGATTTCCTTGACGATAGCCAGTCCCAGTCCGATGGCACCGCTCTTTTCCCGCTCCGAGAACTGGGTAAACCGGTCGAATATTTTTGGCAGGTATTTTTCTTCGATGCCGCTCCCGGTATCGATACACTGGAAATAAAACCTTCTTCCATGTTTGTCCACCTTCAGGGCGACGTTTCCCCCCGGGTCCGTGTATCGGATGGCATTTCCGATAAGGTTCGTGATGACCCATGGAAATCGAAGGGAGTCGATGGCAATGGGGGGCAGTTCCGGTTCGATGTCAATTTTTAGATGAATTTTTCTTTCCTCAGCCTGATTGGTCAGCGGCCTGAGGCATTCATGAATGACGTTTTCCATGTTCAACTGTTCTTTCCTGCGAGGTCTAAGCTGACCTTCGAGTTTTGCAATGTCAACCAGCTCATTGATCAATGCCGACAACCTGAAGCAGTCTTCTCTGGCCGTTTTCAATAACGTTTGTTTTTTTTCTTTTGACAAACTGTTTGCTTTTTCACAGAGGACTCCGACACTCATTGAAAGAGACGTCATCGGCGTTTTAAGCTGGTGGGAAAGGTCGGCGACAAACAATGCTCTGGCTTCTTCGGCCTGGCGAACCTTTAATTTTTGAGCCGTAAGCTTGTCTGCGCTGAGTTGATCGTAGATCTCGAGTCTTTCAAACAGCCGGTTGAATTCGGAAATTAAAAATCCGATCTCATCGTGGGATGTGACCGAAATTTGGGGATACGCTCCTTCGCCTTCTTTGATCTCTGCAAGGCTACGGGCTAAATTCGTCAGGGGCCGAGACACTTTTGACGACAGGATATAACTGAAAATAATAGAAAAAAGGATTGCAGCAAAAAGCAGCCCCACGGAATATCGCAAGCCTTTTTTTGCGATGTGTCGGGTCTGTTCTTCTGCTGCCTCCATGGCTTTTTCATTGATTAAAACCAGATGATTAAGATCGGTAATCAAAGAAGCGGTTGAGGAAAGATATTCATAGTGTCGCGGGGTGTATCCAATGGAACCTTGATGGTTTTTTAATAAATCGGTTAATAACGGCGCGTATTTTTCATACTTTTCAAATAGATTGTCGATGATCTGCTTTTCGCCGGGCTCCGTAATGTTGTCTTTACAAATCTTGAGCAACGCGGAAATATCCCGGTTCAACGGGGCGTCGGGTGGGACGGTTGCCCGATCCTGGAAGAGGGTCATTAGGATACGGTTCCGGTTCACCTCCAGGAGCTGCCGGATCTGCTGGGCCACCTGGATGCTTTTGTAGTTTTTTGACAAAATGAGTTCCGCACTGCGTCCCAGGGAACCCAAATGCACGGTGTTCAGGTATATGACAAAAAGCAGCAGCAGGGCCGGGACAAGAATGATAATGAAAAACTTCGTTTTTATGGAAAATTTAATATTCATCATAACCATCTGAACGATTTCACATCTACAAAACCTCCATTTTGTAATTGACTGTAAAGTTATATAAAGAAGAAATCAACATTATTTATCGGTTCTTGAAAAGCCGAGTTTTTTCACGATTCGGGTTA
>JAHECI010000023.1 GCA_024641825.1 Desulfobacterales bacterium
ATAAAGCTGGGCATGAGGTTGCCGTTGTCATCCACCACGGCAAAATATTTTTGATGATGACGCATCGCGGTAATCAGGATCTCGCCGGGTATTTCCAGAAACGTTTTATCAAAGTTACCTGTCGTAGCGATGGGGAATTCAACCAGGTTCTTATTGATATCAATGAGCTCTTCATCTGGAAATACCTTGCCGCCGACGTCTTTTGCTGCTTTATTAATTTCATTTTCAACCAGTTTTCGCCGTTCTTCAAAATCGATAAACACATGTGTATCTTTCAGGGTTTTGACGTAATCGTCCGGCGAGGAGATCTTCACTTTCCCGGGCCGCATAAAATAGTGGCCAAAGGAATATCGCCCGCTCTTAGTAGCTCCCACCTCAAACGGAATGATCTGATTTCCCAAAAGGGCCACGATATAATGGATCGGTCTGGCGAAGCTGATATTGAGTTCCGCCCATTTCATGTTTTTTGGAAAGGGGGTTGCCAGAATCACTTCCGGCAGTATGGTTTTAAGAAGCGTCCGGGTTGCCAGTCCTCGCTCCGCAACCCGTGCACAGACATAACGGCCTTTGTTAGTCTCTTTTATTTTTAAGGCGTTTACTGAGACTCCGACCTTTTCGGCAAATTTCAATGCAGCCGTTGTGGGATTGCCGTTGTTATCAAAACCGACTTTTTCCGGAGGCCCCAATACTTCAGAGGTTAAAGATTTCTGTTTGTCTGCCACCTGTTGAATTTTTATCGCAAGTCGTCTCGGCGTACCAAAAATTTTCGCGTTGCCATGTTCGATGCGAACATCGGTCATTTTCTGTAAAAGCGCCGACGACAAAAATTCAAGCGCCGGTTCAATATAACCCGCTGGGATTTCCTCAGACCCTATCTCAAGCAATAAACTTTTCATAGTCACCTCTGTCTTTTGAATGCATCAAGTTATCTTTTTTTCCGACCATTTTTTATAGTTTTTTAACCGTTTAGTTTTTTAAAACAAATCGATGTTAAAGAAGCTTCATGTATGATTAAATTTTTGACTGGAAGCTGTCTGAGTAAATTAGGGATCGTTTTGAAAGAACCATAAGCGATATAACTTTATGGATGAATCCCTTTGTTAAAGCAAAAAACCTTTATAAATAGCCCGGACAGGTTCTTTCATTACGAGCCCTTATTCACGAGTTCTATCAGCAAAAATTTAATCATACATGAAGCGATCAGTTGTAAAAAACAAAATTCTTGCGAAATATTTATTTTTATTTTTTCAACAGCGGAAACCCCATGGCTTCTCTTTGCTTCAGATATCCTTCCGCACATGCCCTGGCAAGATTTCTTATTCGGCCGATATAACCGGTCCTTTCGGCAACACTGATGGCGCCTCGCGCGTCCAGAAGGTTAAACGTATGCGAACATTTCAGGCAGTATTCATAGGCCGGAAGCACCAATTTTTCTTCAATCATTCGCGCGGATTCAGCCTCATACTGATTGAAAAACTCCAACAGCATGTTTACATTCGCCTTTTCAAAATTGTAAGTCGACTGTTCGACTTCCTGCTGATGGTGCACATGGCCGTAAGTCACGGTATCGGTCCATTTCAAATCGAACACACTGTCCACTTTTTGCAGATACATGGCGATACGTTCCAGCCCGTATGTGAGTTCTACGGATATGGGAAACAACTCGACGCTGCCGCACAATTGGAAATAGGTAAACTGGGTAATCTCCATGCCATCCAGCCACACTTCCCATCCCAGACCTGCCGCACCCAAAGTGGGGGATTCCCAATCGTCTTCCACAAATCGGATGTCGTGCTCCAAAGGATCTATACCCAACACTTTCAGGCTCTGAAGATACTGTTCCTGAACATCATAAGGAGAAGGTTTCAAAATTACCTGATACTGGTAGTAGTGCTGCAACCGGTTCGGGTTTTCACCGTAGCGACCGTCGGTGGGGCGTCTCGAAGGCTGAACGTAAGCAACCTTCCAGGGCTCGGGGCCGAGGGCTTTCAGGAGAGTGGTCGGATGAAATGTTCCGGCACCGACTTCAATGTCATAAGGTTGAGCCACCACACATCCTTTTTTCGCCCAGAAATTCTCCAGCGACATGATTACATCCTGAAAATTCATTTTTCTTTCCTCTCTTCCATTTAAGGATAATAAATAACGATCAATCTATTTTTATGAGACACGGAGCCAAACGTATTCAGGTGATCGCGTTTTCCGTCGAATCACTGTCTGAGTGTTTTCTCTCAATGGGGATAAATACGTGTGCCGAAAAATCGGCAAATCTATAAGAGCCCTTTTGGATCAATCTTTGCATCCAGGAGGCAGGCGCCTTTTCTTGCTTTAAGAATACCTTCCCATGGTCCTTTTAATTTGTCAACATCTTCAGCCGGACCCAGCGCCCATATGCATCCGCCGCCGCCGGCCCCTGTAAATCTCGCACCGCAGCCGTTTTCCAAGGCGGATTCAACAAGTGCTGTGCCGATTTCATCGAGCACCTCGGGTGTCATCTTCTTCCTGAGGGCGGTCTCCTGGTTCATCAAGTTGCATGCATCTTTGACATCTCGCTCCATCAGAGCCCGGGCGAACTTTTGGGTACATACAATAATTTCCGTCCAAAGTCCACGATACTTTCCTGAAAGAAACTGCTGGACCCATTTTCGATTCACATCCTTCGATTCATGGGGAACACCGCAGTAGCCCAGCAAGAGGTGTTGTTCAAATTTTCGTAAGTGTTGTTTCCTGATAATGGTTTTTTTCCTGAAAAACGGATCTTGATGGTTCACCGGCCAGCACCACATGTTGGCGCCGCCATAGGCTGCGGCCAACTGATCCTGAAGGCCGCAGGGCACCCCCGCCACACTCGCTTCAAGTTTCTGCGCGAGTAACGCGATATTCTTTCTGGACCAGGGACCTTGCCCCATCTCCTCCAAAACCTTTGAAAATGCCTTAATTAGTGCCACAGCGGCCGCGGAAGATCCCCCCAAACCACTGCGTGGCGGCGATGATGATTCAATATGGATATGAACACCTGAAGCTCTGAAATAGACCCCGATGGCAAACATAAGTCCAAGCGGGTGGTCAAAAGGCGCTTGGTCAAGTGGATATTCGGCACTTCTAAACCCCTTTGAAGAAATTTTTATTTGACCGGGGTCATAGGGTAGAAGTTTTACACGGGTCCTTAAATCCAAAGCAATGTTAACGGTACACGGAGAAAGATGGCGAAGGGGAGAATAAAAGGTGCTGATATCCAGGGTGCCGCCCATGTCGATTCTGCACGGTGCCGAGGCCTCAACAGGAGATTTAATCAATACCTTTCCCATAGATTCAGTCATATCATTAACCCGGCACGCCTTCGATTGTGTGTCCGGCATCCTATTATTGTCTTATCTGCCGTAAAAATTTTAAACTTCGGGGTTCTCTTCCCAAATGATACGGGACAAACGCCTCCAGAAACTCCAGTCCTTCCTCCAAAGCCCGGGACGTAAATCTGACCCGTGCCGCCGTGTTTAAATCCCCTTTTTCGACCCACAAAAGCTGTTTGATGGTCCCTTTTGAAAAAAGAATTTTCCCCGAAATTCCGGAAACACACCGGTCACATGCGATGCCTCCCTTTACGAGGTTAAAGCGCACTTTCGGATTCTGCATCTTCTCCATTTCAATCCTGCAGACACTGCAGTGCCTTAGATTGGGAACAAGGCCTGCAATTCTCATAAACCGCATCTGGAACAGGATGGAGAGCGCCGCTTCGGGCGTCCGGTCCATATGGAGTTCTCTTAAAACGTATTGAAGCAACTGGTATAGCTGTGATTCCTGTTGGCCGGGTTCCATCCATTCGTTGACCAGTTCAGCCCAATAACTGGCATAGGCGGTCTTTATTATGCTGGATCTAATGTTGGAAAAGGGCTCCACCAACGTTGCTTCCTGTAAAATCGGAAGTCCCTTTTTCCGCCCCGTACCGCACACAATGTTTAATTCAGAAAATAATTCCAGGACACCTGCAAATCGTTTTGTGCTTTTTTTTGCGGATTTTGCAATGGCCGAAAATTTACCTTGGGTTGACGTAAAAAATGTAATGATGAGATCATAGTCACCAAAATCGATCCGTCGCAGAACGATAGCCGGCGAAGAGTAACTCGACATTTTTTCATATACCCAGGAGGGTCGTTGCGATAAAAAAATAGAAGGTCACGCTGATAATGTCGATGGCCGTGGTGACAAAGGGGCCCGACGCGATTGCAGGATCGACGTTGATTTTCGCCAAGGTCATCGGCACCAAAGATCCGGCAAGGGCCGCCAGGGTCATGGAAGAAAAAACGGCAAGCGCTACGGACATAGCAAACAGTCCTCGAGTGTATTTTAATTGGGCCACCGTGCCGACAACAAGGCCGTAAAAAAGACCCAGTATCATTCCCACCACAAGTTGCTTGAATACCACCGACCAGATATCGCGAATAGCAAGACGTCCGGTGGCAAGCCCCCGAACCGTAATGGTCGCGGATTGAACGCCGATATTTCCACCCATTCCCATGATCACCGGAATAAATGCCGCCAGATAGGCCAACTTGCTTAAACTTGATTGAAAATAGCCGATAATAAAGGAAGCGACAATTCCACCGATACAGCTCGCAAACAGCCACGGCATACGCATTTTAATATTTTTGAATATGGATTTGGTTTCAACGAATTCCTCCCCGGCACCCACCATTTTCAAGATATCTTCTGTAGCCTCTTCCCGGATGATATCGATAACATCATCCACCGTAACAATCCCCA
Organism: Desulfobacterales bacterium; assembly: GCA_024641825.1. Classification (GTDB taxonomy): domain Bacteria; phylum Desulfobacterota; class Desulfobacteria; order Desulfobacterales; family UBA11574; genus JAAXQD01. The sequence goes on from JAHECI010000023.1 coordinate 4,762, forward strand.
TCAGTTGGTTGGTGTCATCCACCACCGGTACTGCGAGGATGTCGTAACGGGCGACGATTTTGGCCACTTCTTCCTGATCCATATCTGTTTTAACGGCAAAAACGTCCGTGGTCATGAAATCTCTAAGCGGTGTGTTTGGTGGAACCACCACCAGTTGTCTTAACGAACTGACACCGATTAATTTTCCGTTTGAATCCACCACATAAAGATAAAACGGCATCTCAACATCCAGATGCTCTTCTTGAAGGGATTCGATGGCCTCTCTGGCGGTGATATCCTCCCGAAGTGCGATAAAGTCAGGAACCATGATACCGCCTGCGGTGTCATCACCGTAATGAAGAAGGCCTTCCACCTCTTCGGAACCTTCTTTTTTCATCATTTCAAGGACGGCGTCAGACTTCTCCACAGGCAGATGTCCCAATAGGTCGGCGACGTCATCCTTTGGCATGAGATCGAGGATCTCGACCATTTCATCCAGGGTTATTTCTTCAATGATATTTAGAAAGGTATCCTCATCGACATTGCTGAATATTTCACCTTTGATCTCTATTTCATCGATCAGGTTAAAGAGTCTCCGCTGATTGGGAATCGACAAAGAATGAAACACCGAAGACAGGTCTGCAGCGTGGGTTTTTCTCGCAATTTTGCGAAGGCGGGTTGTGGCATCCCGTCTTAAAAGCCTTTTTACGCTTTCAATCAATATTTTGTCAGGATTGTTTTGCATATTTCACAACCTAGGGATAGTCCGCCACCATGGTGGACTATTGGATGATTTTAATAACCGACTGTTTTCGCAACCCCTCAATCCACTCCTGATATTTCTTATCAGCATTTTCCTCGTACAGTATTCTTTGAATCTCGGGAGATACGTCCTTTAAAGACTTTCCAGAGGTCTTTAAAATCTCCTGGAGAAAAAAAATCTGATATCCCTGATCGGTCTCGAGTACGGGGGTAATTTCTCCGGGCTTCATTTCTTTGATGGTCTTTTGGAGCTGTGGCGATAGGGAATCGAGCTCGAACAGACCCAAATCTCCGCCTTCAGGCGCCGTTGATGATTCTGAATAATCCCTCGCCATGGTTTCAAAAGATTCCCCGGCATTCAATTCATTTAAGATCTCGTCTAGTTTCCCCCGAATCTCAAGTTTTTTGCTCTCATCGGCAAACGTAGGAATCGTTATCAGGATATTGCGAAGGTGGTATTTTTGTTTCCCGCCATAGGTATCTATGTGTTTTTCATAATAGGCCGCAATGTCTTCCTCGGTAATCACGATCTTCGATTTTACTTCGAGGTTGACAAGCCTTGTCCTGAGTATCTCTTCCTTGATATTCTCTCGATAGGCCTCCATGGTTACGCCGTCCTTGGCCAAGGCATGTCTGAGATCTTCATCGGTAAATAAATTTTGCCCCTTAATTCGCTCAATGGTTTGATCAATCTGTTCTTCGCTGATTTTAATATTGGATCGTTTTATTTGCTGATCTTCGATTTTCTTGTCAATGAGCTGGTTGAGCACGCCCTCACGTACTTTGAAAAGCATCTTTCGTTCTTTTTCTTCGGGATATCCAAGGGCATAGATTTTATCTTCATAGGGTTTAATCGATCGATTGAGTTCAAAAAGCGTAATGATATCATCATTGACCACCGCGACAATCCGATCAACGATTTCAGCACCGTGTGCCGGTACCACCAGCGGAGAACCCACCCCGCAGAAAAATACCGCGCAAATCATTAAATTTCTTATTGCCAATGTAAAACGTTTGAACTTCATTCCAAAAAACCGTGCATTATTTTACAACTCCGTCGATTTTCCCCCACAGTTCTTTGTTTATTTCAACGGGGTATATTTTTTTAAGTTTATTGATCCACGATGAATAGGCTTTTTCCATCTTTTCCCGGCGTAAATTCTTTAGGATGATTTCATCGGTCTCTTTAGATGCCGCTTCCACCTCAGAGGCGGTGCCCAAGTCTTTTGAACGTTCTTCGTCATATTTTGCCATATCATCGGGTGTTATTTCAATCTGATCCCCCAACTCTTCGGCAATCACTTTCTCCATGAGCAGGCGGGTCTCCAATCTCTTTTCCCAAGTAGGGTACGGTACGGCATACTCAAGCAACATTTGCCGGAATACGGTGTCGGGATAATCTTTTTTTATATTTTCAGCAGCCTGTTCGACTTCCATTTTCTCAATCTCAATGCCCAGTTCTTTTGCCCTTTCAAGAACAAGCATTTCCTCGATCATCTGTTGAACACATCGCAATCGAGCTTCTCTGAGGGTTCCGGGCTGCCGCACGCTCGGGTAAGAATACGCGGTTTTTGCGATTTCAAATGCCGTGTTGAAATCTGACACGGTAATTCCCCGGCCCCCCACCGTGATGAAATACTCTTCACCCTGCTTTTGTTCGGAATTCGAACACCCTGAAAACGAACACACAATCAATAAAAAGCTGATTGGAACAATCAGCTTGACAGAACATCTTATCCTCGGGACTCGGCGGTTTTCGATGTCATTGATGTTAGCGCGTAAATGGCTAAAAATTTTTTTAATTATTAACACGTTGCATAATCTCTTTCAAGATGTTTTTGACCTGGGTCAGAAGGCCGGTTGCATTGGTTTTTTCCAGGTCGGCTTTAAGCACCTGTTCCCGAGTAAATTCAAGTCGATATTCTTCAGAATCGAGCATTTTGAACATACCGGCGGGATTTCTCTGGTGTGCCCCGGAAAAATGGAGTGAAAGCTGTCGCCCCATCAGATCAAGGCGTTTGACCCCCGCTTTTATGGCCAATACCCTGAGCATGATTTTCAAAAGAAGGTTTGAAACCGCCACCGGTAATTTACCAAAACGATCCAACAATTCAACTTTATAATCCGCGATTTCGTTGAGTTCCGTTAATTTTACCAACCGGCGGTATGCTGAAAGACGCTGATCAATATCCGGAATATAGGATTCAGGTATAAAAGCGGGCATGCTAACGTTAATTTCCGGTTCCAGGATATCCTGAACGGGGTCTCCTTTCAGTTCAGCCATTGAATTCTCCATCAGCTTAAGAAACATGTCATAGCCGACGGCGGCAATATGACCGGACTGGGATGCCCCCAGAATGGTCCCGCCGCCTCTGATCTTTAAGTCACTCATGGCGATCTGAAAACCTGAGCCGAGATCGCTGTGTTCCATCAAAACCTTCAGACGTTTCTGAGCGTTTTTGCTGAGGATGCTTTCATCCGGAATAAAAAGATATGCATAGGCCTGTTCATCGAACCGCCCCACCCGGCCGCGCAATTGGTACATCTGGGAAAGTCCGAATTTATCGGCACGATTGATCAATATGGTGTTGGCGGAAGGGATATCGAGTCCGGACTCTATGATGGTGGTACACACCAGCAAATCGATCTCTTTATTCATAAAACGGAGCATGACATCCTCCAACGCCTCTTCATCTAGACGGCCGTGGGCGACATCGAGCCGAACATCGGGCACCAGCGCTTTCAGATGCCTTGCCATGGCCCATATACTATGAATGTTGTTATGAACAAAAAAGATCTGACCTTTTCTGTTTAACTCTTTTTGAATGGCTTCGGATATAACGGCATCATCAAATTCAGAAATATATGTGATAATAGACTTGCGATGCTCAGGCGGTGTTGCAATAACACTGATATCCCGGATTCCCATCAGGGACATATGCAGCGTCCTGGGAATCGGGGTCGCAGTTAATGCCAGCACATCCACCGTGCTTTTCATTCTTTTTAGTTTTTCCTTATGTTTGACGCCAAAACGCTGTTCCTCATCCAGGATTAAAAGTCCCAGTTCTTTAAACGCCACATCTTTCTGGAAGAGCCGGTGAGTTCCGATGACAATATCGACGCTTCCAGTTTTAAGATCATCGACAATTTTACGCTGGTGCTTTAAAGAGCGAAACCGGTTTAAACATTCAATATTAATCGGGTATTGTTTGAATCGCTCGGAAAATGTCGCGAAATGTTGTTCAGCCAGCACAGTGGTTGGAACCAGTACCGCCACCTGTTTGCCGTCATTGACGGCCATGAGGGAAGCGCGGAGGGCAACTTCTGTTTTACCGTATCCCACATCGCCGCAGACCAGTCGGTCCATTGGGATGGGTGTCTTCATATCGTTCAGTACATCTTCGATGGCAATGAGCTGGTCCGGAGTCTCCTCGTAAGGAAAACCGGCTTCAAAATCCTGGAAATCGCTATCCATCTCTCCGAAAGCATATCCCTTCTTGACCTTACGTTGGGCATACAGTTTTAAAAGCTCTCCGGCAATCTTCTCCGCCGATCTTTTGACCCTGGCTTTAATCCGTTCCCATGATTTACCCCCCATCTTGTCCAAAACCGGTTCGATGCCGTCCACGCCCATGTATTTTTGAACCATGTTCATACGATCGACAGGCAGATATAGCTTGTCATTATCCTTATAGAGAATGAGAAGATAGTCATTGCTCGAACCGTCATGCTTCAGTTTTACGAGACCTTCATACCGCCCGATCCCGTGATCGATGTGGACCACAAGATCCTCTTTTTTCAAATCTTCAAACCCAAGGAGTTCCGTTCGAACCCTCAGGGCTGTTTTTATTTTACGGCGTCGTTTCGATCCGAATATTTCATCTTCTGTAATGATTGCCAAGGATTCGGCCGGCCAGACAAATCCGCAAGAAATCTGTCCGAGGCAGACGAACACCTGACCTTTGCTTTGTTGGATATCCGGCAATCCGTCAACAAAGGCAAGATGGATACCGTAAGGGACTAAAAGCGACCTCAGCCGCTCGGCCTGTGCCCTTTTATTACACACCAAAAGGGTGACAAAATCCGCCTGCTTCTGGGCATTGATCCAATTTGCCAGGGGTGAAAAAAGGTTTTTCTCCCGGCGAGGTGTAAGCTCCAGAGGGCTCGGAATATGGCCTTTAACGGAAAAGTCAAACCGTTTGGAAGGCTGTTCGGTGGTGAGGGACCCTTTGGATACCGGAAGGTTTTTAAACGTCAGCGTTTTTTTATGGTTAAAAAATTCGATAGCCTTTGACCATGTCAGATAAAGACCTTCAGGTTCGACACAGAGTCTTCCCTCCTTGCGTGCAGCGACAAAACTTTTGGATGCATGCTCCAGCGTTTGATCGGCGACCTTTTCGAGTTCAGCCGGCTCAAGCAGAATAAAAAGCGTTTCATCGGGCATATAGTCAAAAAGAGTATTCAGCTCAGGGTAGATCAGCGAAATCATGCTTTCAGCTCCGGGAAACACCCCCTCCTTTTTAATGCGATGGATCAAGCTTCTGACCTTGGTTACCGGAATATCCAGCTTCGATGCCTGGGCCCGCATCCGGCTTATAATCTGATCGGTGACGGCCCTCTTTATAACCGCTTCCCGGGCCGGCAGGATAACGGCTTCTGGGATTTTTTTAATGGTTCGCTGGGATGCGGCTGAAAAAAACCTTAAGGACTCTACGGTTTCCCCAAACAGTTCGATCCGGATCGGGTCTGAATAAAGGGGGGAAAAAATGTCCAGAATACCGCCCCTGATGCAGAAGTCTCCGGGTTCCTCAACAATCGCGGATCGAAGATATCCGCCGGACAATAGCTTTTTTACCAAGGCGTCGCGATCGATATCCTCTCCAACCATGACAAGTTCTGCATAATCACACAGCTGTCTTCTGGGTATGATTTTCTGCAGAATGGCAGATACGGTGGTAACCACCATCTGGGGAACATCACCGACGATCAACTGATACAGTGATCCGATCCGTTTGGCTGCGGTTTCGTTGTGATAGGCCAGGTACTTAAACGGTAAAATATTGTATGCCGGAAAATAAATCATGGGCGGCCCGAGCTTTTCTGAAAAAAAACGCAGATCTTCCAAAAGGGTTTCCGCTTCCTTTTCCGAAGGCGCTATAACGACAACAGGCGCCGGGCGCTCGGTGAACAACCGGGATATCAGATAGGCTTTTTCAGATCCGGACACCCCTGTGCATTCAATACTGCGGTACCTGTCAGGAATTATATCAGAGATGCATCCATATGATATTTTTTCTTGATTTTGATTCATAAACAAAGTAGTTGTCTTTTTATTGTGCCGGCGTAGCTCAGTTGGTAGAGCAGCTGATTCGTAATCAGCAGGTAGGCGGTTCGACTCCGCCCGTCGGCTCCACCTTATTTTGGGGGATTTTGGCGGGTTGACGGCCAAGTGATTTATTTTTTGTGCCCCAAAATTAAGATGCATTTTCGAACCGCTATAGCCCAATTCGGATCATTGTGCAACCGGCGTTTATGCCCCCTGCAATTCGCACGTTAACCTGGAGAAAAAACATATCCTCACGCATTCAGGTGATCTGATTTTTTTTGCGATCCCAAGGGTACGCCTGTAACCAAAATAAAAAGGAGTTGTCGTGAGTTATAAAATAGGATTTGTTGGAACCGACGCAAGAACGCTTTTAAGTGCCTTGACCACTTCAACGGCAACCAGTGAAAACCATCCGGATGATTTTGAAGGCGTCGTAGTTCGGGGAATGCCGTCCATGCCCCCCTTTGCAAAGAGAATGCAATGGCCGATAAAATTTTTATCCACAACAGACAATTCAAAAAAGGCCTATGCCGCTGCAATAATTGAGGCCCTAAAAGACGGCACCATCGACGGTGTTGTTCCAATGCCCGAAGATTTATTGCTCGAGGGTTTGGTGGATGAATTGGAGGAAGCCGGTTTTCTCGATTCTATTTTAGGATTTACGCGCAAAAGTTCATTTATTGAAGGCGATAAAATCGCCTGTAAACGTCTCTGCCGTGAATATGGGATCCCTGTTGCCGACCAATGGCATGAAGTTGATGCCAGAGACTATGCACAGGTCTCCAAAACGTGTCTGGCGCTCATCGACCGCTACGGCGGCGCGGTGCTGAAGTATCCGTATAGTGCTGGCGGGAAAGGTTCCCGGATTATTTTGAACGCATGGGAAATCAAAGAGGTCTATGACACGTTAATCAACGATTATGGGAAAAATTATAAACGATTTCCGGGGAAAAAATCCCCATGGCCGCTCCTTATCGAGTCGAGGATGTCCGGTGTCGAAATTTCATTTAATATTTTAATCGATAAAAACGAAAATTTTCAAATCCTTCCCACCTCCATGGATTATCCCGAGCGCTTCCCCGGACCTGCCAGTAAGAACAATCCGATTACCGGCGGAATGGGCAGCATTTCACCCCATCCCATGGAAACATCCGCTCTGCTGGAAATGGCGGCCCAAGATATTGTCAAGCCGCTGATAAAAGCTTTGAAAGACCAAAATATGTTACGTCCCTGCCTGGTATACCCCGGCTGCTTTTTGTCCTTTGACGACAATATGGCCCCAACGAGAATTCGCGTCTGCGAGATCAATATTCGGCCCCCGGAGCCTGAATGGCAGCCGATTGTCCGCAGAATAAGAAATCTGGGCCCCTTAATCAAAGCCACGCTTCAAGGAAACTTGGATACCGTCACCCCCGAAATACGGTCTGACCAGATATCCATCTGCACGGCGCTGGTTACCGGATCCGGCGGCCCCCAAGGCCAGAAGGGATATCCATGGTCCTGCACCAAAGGGGAACCCGTCCATATCGATTTTGCCTACCTGAACAAAAAAAAGATCCAGGTGATTCCATCTGCCATGACGTATTCGAACGAAGAAGGCGTTTTCAAATCCGATGGCAGCCGTGTCGCCTATTGCAATGTCAATGCCACCGTCAAACCCGGAGAAAGCAGAGCAAAAGCAGCTGAACGGCTTCGCAGGAAAGTATTGACGGCCTTTGAAAATGGTAAAATACGGGTCATTCCCCGGGAAAACCCTGAAGGGAACCGGCTGGATTTACGGTACGATATCGGCAACCACTTTGACATGGCAGAAGAATTGCTGCCAACAATAACCCCAGTGTAACGTCCACGTTGGATTTACAATGGAAAATCTCAAAAAATGCTTGTATTTTAGTTCGTTGAATAATATTTTCACTTCAATCGTCTTGACAGACATATCCGTTTGACATACCGATAAAAAATAGAATGATGAGGAGGAGGCAGATGAATGAACGATGCGGACGACACAAAGTTCAAATGCGAGATCAATAAAATCATGAAAAATGTCCATAAGATAATAAAAAAAATTGAAACCCTCGATCCTGCCAAGGATGATGATTCAAAGCAAAATAAGGATTAACTTTCGCAAATATAACGGTATTGAACCCATAAAAAAGAAATTTTAAGGAGGCGCCATGGCATTAACCAAAAACGATATTGTCACAAGTATACACGATGTGGGGTTTACCAAGAAAAAATCTGTGGAGATCATCGAATCTTTACTGGAAATCATTAAAAGTACCCTGGAGAAGAATGAAGATGTTTTGATTTCGGGATTTGGAAAATTTTGTGTAAAGCAAAAAAAACAACGTAGAGGCCGCAATCCAGCCACCGGCGACGACTTGATGTTGGAAGAACGTAAAGTGGTAACGTTCAAATGTTCAGGAAAATTGAGGGACAAGATCAACGGACAATAAGCGCCGAATTTAATTGAATCCCGAAAGACCCTTTTAACTGCCCATTGTACTGAGCCATAAGAATTGATAGGGATTCAAGGTTAATGCATCTGTACGGAAAATCTCTTTGGTAATGACGTCCTGCATCCGCGCAGGAGCTCCGGTCCTCGAAAACGAAGCTGTAACCCGTTTGGATGAAATATTGGTGACGGCATACAGTTTTTGATCCTCAGCATACCTTGCGATGACAAACAACAGAGGATTGATTTCCAGTATCTCAAAACCGGCGTTGGGGTGAAAAGCAGACTGTTCCCTTCTGGTTTTAATCATTTTAATATATCGATAAAATATCTGAGAGCGAAAGCTTTCAGGATCCTTGAGTTGGGACGACACGCCATCAACCCGTAATTTTTCTCGATTGATGGTCCTGGCTCTTTGGGTCTGCCCAACGCCGACGTCCCAGTTCCTGGAACCGAGGACACTGTGAATATATGAAGCGGGGACCCCGGGCAACGCATACTGAATTGACTGAGACGCCAAAAATTTTTGTGCATGCAAAGAATTTTCGGTGGCACCCGGGGTCGACAGTGCATCCACATAGGTTATATTCAACTCATAGGGACTGTCGGAACCATCGGAATTTCTTCGATAGGAAACCCTTCCACCATTCTCTTTCACCACATCGATGAGTTTGTCGATTTCAGCCGGGGGTAAAATCCCTTCCAGGGGACGTACGCCGATTCCGTCATGGGACGCCGTAAAATTAAAAAACGTATTGCTATGGGACGGCACCTTCAAATCTTTGGCCCATCGGGACAGTACCGTTGAATCCTCCCGGGCAAACGTATAAAAAAGCAACGGCGGCAACGTAAAATTATAAATCATTTGTCCTTCATTGTGGCCGTTGCCGAAATAACTCATATTCTCATCATGGGGCACATTGGTCTCGGTAATCAGTAGAACGTCCGGTGCAACAACGTTCAATATGCTTCGAAAAAGTTGAACCACTTGATGTGCCTGGGGCAGATGCGTGCAGGTTGTGCCGATTTCCTTCCAAATATACGCAACGGCATCCAGACGGATAGCGGTGGCCCCTTGCTCCACATAAAAAAGAAGGGCTTTTACCATTTGTTTAAGAACTTCTACGCTTTTGTAATTGAGATCAATCTGATCGGCACTGAAAGTGGTCCAGACATACACAGGATCGTCGGAAGTTTTTTTGAATCGAGTTAAAAGCGGTAAGGATCGAGGTCTCGTCACCGAAGACAGATCGGCCAGGGGATCGACCTCGATGGCGAAGTCCTCATAATTTGGTTTCTCCGCCAAATAGTTTTGAAACCACCGGCTCTTTGCCGAAACATGATTGAGCACGAGATCGAACATCAACTGAAACTCCCTGCCCAGTCGACGGATATCTTCCCAATTCCCAAGCTCGGGATTCACCGTGAAAAAATCGATCACCGAAAATCCATCATCCGAAGAAAACGGGAAAAACGGCAGGATATGTAGGGTTGAAAAAACGTCTTTAAAATGGCGAAGGGTAAATTTATATAAGGTCTCTAAAGGACGTTCTCCCTCGTTCTTCAATGTGTCGCCATAGGTGATCAAAAATACATCTTCCTGGGAAAAATACCCCCTTCCCCGGCCTTTACGATGGGGAAATCTATCGATGATGGGGCGTATGGTGTCAAAAGCCAGGTTTCCGGTTTTTTCACCGTAAATCTTCTTGAGGAGATGTTGAACCGCACCCATGTCTTCCATTCTAAGGCTCCTGTTTTCTATGATGGGGGAACATTTTAATGCGTTGAAACAAATCGATTTCAAAGGAGGTTCAGAGGGTGTTGCATTTTTAAACGGTCAAAACATTGCCCGGTCCCTGCCCGGAAACGACGTATTTTATTGAAGATCAAGGCATGGGAGAAAATTACCCACAGGTGCCCCGCAGGAAATGCCCTTGGGGTGCAACCCGTTGACATTCCGAGAACTAATTTTCAAGCATAACGAAGAGTTCGGACAAAACAACCCGTTATGACCAGACATGGGTTAAAGGTTAATGTCGTAAACCTTGATTTTACTTAACAGGGACGGATGACTGATTTCAAGAATCTTTGCGGCTTGGGTACGATTGCCGTTGGTTGTTTTAAGGGCCTTGATGATGAGTTTTTTTTCCAGAATTTTCTGGGCGGCCTTCAGCGAGTAGCCATCAAATCCATCATCCGCCTCGACCATCTTTGATGCTTCGCCCAATTCAGACGGAAAGTTTTCCGGCAAAAGAATTGTATTTTCAGCCAGCACCACAGCCCTTTCAATAATATTTTCAAGTTCCCTGACATTTCCCGGCCAGCCGTACTTCAGCAGAAGGGCCATGGCCGACGGTGCGATTCCATTGATTTCCTTATCGAGACTGACATTGAACCGATCAATAAAATGTTGACTTAGAAGGGGAATGTCTTCGGGCCGTTCCCTGAGCGGCGGCAGCATGATCGGCAGGACATTCACCCTGAAGAACAGATCCTCGCGAAAGGCGCCCTTTTTCACTTCATTTTTAAGGTCTTTAGCGGTCGCCGCAATGATACGAACATCTATTTTCTTTGTTTTTGAATCCCCCACCGCTCTGATTTCACTCTCCTGGAGTACACGCAGGAGCTTTACCTGCAACGACAGGGGAAGTTCGCCGATTTCATCGAGGAAAATCGTACCCCCGTCCGCTTCCGTAAAAAGCCCCTTTCTATCGCGGTCCGCCCCGGTAAAAGCGCCTTTTTTATACCCAAAAAGCTCGCTTTCCAACAAATTTTCAGGGATACCACCGCAGTTGACAGGAACCAGCGGCTTTTTTGCCCGGTCTCCTGCAAAATGAATCCCCTTTGCCACCAATTCTTTTCCGGTTCCACTGTCTCCATAAATTAATACCGTGGTATTGTATTGGGCCACTTTTTCGGCCAGCTTGAATACCGCATTCATCGCCTTGCTTTTGGCCACCATTTTTCCGAAATGATAGTTTTCTTGAATTTTTCGAATTCGTTCTTTAAGCCAAAGATTTTCCCTTTTCAAACTCTCTCGTTCTTCCGCCTTTTTAAGGGTAAGAAGAACTTCATCGGATTTAAACGGCTTCGATATAAAGTCATACGCCCCCTTCTTCATGGCTTCAACAGCAATATCGATGCTGCCGTATGCCGACATCATAATCACGGTGGTGGCCCAAAGCTTGTCCCGTGCAATTTCAAAAAATTCCATTCCACTGATATCCGGCATCTTAAGATCACAGAGGATAAAATCGTATAGCGTCTGATCGACCATTTCTAACGCCTCTTTCCCGTTGGATGCCGTATCCACGCGATAGCCCGATTTTTTAAGTAATGAGGAGAGCATGTGGCGCATGTTCTCTTCATCATCGATGATCAACAAGCGTTTTTGGGACACTGTATTATCTGCGGCTGTTTTTTTATTCATTGTTCAAATCTTGACGCGCTTTTCATGGATTTCATTCACGGTTCAACATTCAGCGGTAAGTAGATGGTTAGGGTCGTGCCGTTGCCTTCTTTACTGTTTGCCTTGATCTTTCCGCCAATCCCTTCAACAATCATAAAACAAACGGAAAGACCGAGGCCGGTGCCTTTTCCAGGCCCTTTGGTGGTATAAAAAGGATCAAAAATATTTCCAAGATTCTCCTCGGCAATCCCCGGGCCATTGTCGATATATTCTATTTTCAACATGTCCGGATGATCCTTCGATTCAGCCTGGATGCCGGATACGACCTCGCTGACGATCGATATTTTCCCCTTTGAGTGATTTTTATTCGACGAAATGGCATCGGCAGCATTGATAATTAGATTCAGAAAAACCTGCCTCAACTGGTTCGGGTCCGCCATAACCGTATCACGTTCCGCCATAAATCTAAAATCCAATTCTATATCGGACATCAAAGGATGAAACTTGAAGGCAGCGACCGTGTCTTGGATGATCGCGTTCACCGAAACAGCTTTCAATCCCTGGGTTGAAGGTTTTGAAAGCTCCAGGAGTTGTCGGATAATCGTATCGATTCTATTGACTTCACTTTCTGTACGTTTAAAAAATTCCTTTCTGTCATCGTCTGAGATATCATTTTGTTTGAGCAATTCGAGATAGCCCATAATAATACCGATAGGATTGCCGATTTCATGGGCAATTCCTGCAGACAATCGCCCCACGGAGGCCAATTTTTCCGCCCGGATCATATCTTTTTGGGCTTTTTTCAAGTCGACATTGGCCTTTTCCAGGGACATCACCCCAGCTTGAAGCTTTTCTTTATCCTCGGCGATATGTTGCAGCATTCTGTTCAGCGCCTTGGACAATTTGCTGAACTCGTTGTCCTCTGCTTCATAAAGAAAGAACATCTCTTCTTCTTTGTATGCTTCAGCTCTTTTCACCAATTTCCGCAAAGGTTTAACCGTAATTCTTGACAATCGATAAAGACCGATGATCGTAAAGACAAGCGTATTGACAAAGAGGTATATCAACAACACATATTGCGTCCGTCTCAAAACCTTATATATTCCCCCAAGGGGCATAACAATGCTGCACGCGCCAACAACGCGTCCGTTCTGAAACAAAGGCGCCGCGATCATCAGATCCTTGCTTTGTCTCCAGAAAACCCCCCAGACGGAACCGAGAAACCGGGTTGTTTTCAATCCTGTCTGAACGGTCTGACGGGCAAGTGATTCGAGTTCGTCGTACAACCCACAGGTTTTCCCGTCCAAATAGGTTCGATTCTTGGGTGTGTGTAAAACCAGTACGCAAGAAAATTCTGTATCTTTAAGCAGTTTTTGAAGTCCGGCCTGAAAACCTGAATCTGTCGGAACATCTTCCGGATTAGAAGACATCATAAAACCGGCTTCAATGCCCGATATAACGGCATATCCTCTTGAAATTTCCGCCCTGACCAGGGCCTTTTGTTCGGTCATAATCATGACAAAACCGATTAGGGCCATGGAAAACATTAAAAGCACCGCCAGCCAAATGGCAATATTTGTTTTTAAATTAATCGGGACCAAATTCATCGTTTAAACAACCTGAAATTTCTAAAACCAAATTATAACTTGCCGTCGGCGTATCCTGTGCAAATTGTGGGGAATAAAATGTTTTCTAAATTTTACGAGAAAGTTCCATTGAAGTCAAATTACGTTTTCAAAACACCTCCCATCCAGACACCATCGACGGGATGGCCAGGGGCCCTTTTCATCGGAATTCATTTGGATAAAACCTTTACAAACGACGTCAGATAGGGGTTTTGTTGTATAAAAAGGTGTGAAACTTGGGTATTAAAGTTTAACTTTTCTTGGGGCAGCCATCCAAACGAAAAAACAGGAGCATACCATTCCCGATATTGCCAGAATGAATGCCCACTGATAGCTGGACGTATGGTCGAAAATGAGCCCGGCGACCCAGGCGCCCAAAGCCCCGCCAAAACCGATGCCTGCTTCCACAAGACCGTATATAAAACCGAAGGCCCTCCCTTTGAAAAGATCGGCAGAAACTGCCATAAACATCGGTGCTGTCACCCCCCAACCCACTCCGAACAGAATCAAAAAGGAATAGATAAACATCCGAACTCCGGTGGCTTCGAGTAGAATGAGTGATCCAACCCCGAGACAGGCGCAGAGCACACCGAGGGTAAATGTTTTTTCTCGACCCCACCGGTCGGACAACCACCCCCAGAAAATCCGAAAGACACATGAAATAATCCCAACCATGGCGAAAATCCATGCAGCAGTCATTTTTGAAATCCCCTGATCCACCATGAATTGAACGTTGTGAACCAGAGTGATGTAAATGCCGATAACAACCAGAAAGGGAAAGGCCATCAACGACCAGAAAGAGAAAGTGCGTATCACATGGCGGAAAGAATCATTGGGGTTGTGGACCGCCCCGTCGGGTTTTGCATCACGGGAAATGGGAAGGGACCGGGAATCAGAGCCGTCAACCTGTTGATCGATCTCTTGGGGTTTGTGCTTGAGAAACAACGCATTTAACGGCAGAACAATGAGAAGAACCAGACCGGCGGTGATCAAAAACGTTGTGCGCCATCCAACAGCATGGATGAAAAACTGGGTCAGGGGCAGAAAAAGAAAGGTCCCGAGTCCCATTCCTGACACCGCTATCCCACTGGCCAGACCGCGCTTTTTCTGAAACCAGTGGGCCAAAATAGCTGAATAAGATATGATGCCGATACAGGTGATCCCACTGCCCATGAACACGCCGTAGTAAATGTAAAACTGGGTCAGGGATTTAATTGTGGCAC
>JAHECI010000255.1 GCA_024641825.1 Desulfobacterales bacterium
CATATGTTTTCCATACAGGACCTCGGCGGGGTGCGGGTAATTTTTTAGCGGGGAAGGACCCGGTTTTTCAGGGCAAAATAAAGAATCCTGGCCCAGAGGACCCGGCTTTGGTTATCCCCAGAGGGGATTTGCTTTATTGAAAGTTCATTGACTTATTGAAATTCCAAATAGCAAATCCCAAAAAACAAACAAATAACAATTCAGCCGTCGTAGCCAAAAGGCTACTATGGCGAAGTCGGCTGACCGAAATTCAAAATCCCAAACAAAACAAATAATCGCTCATGCGGCGCAAGCACCTACGCTGCGCGTTGAACCGGTTTTGAATTTGTTATTTGTAATTTGAGATTTATTTGTAATTTGGTGCTTGGAATTTGTGATTTTAGACACAAAACTCCAAGGAAGCGCCATCTATCTCTGACTCCCGCAATACGGGACAGGCATGGCCCATCGAAGATCCCGCCATGCTCAGATAAGCTTGTCAAGAATATTCAAGAAAAACAGAATAATATGTCAAAACAAATCTTGACAAACGCTGTACTAACGGAGAATATTAAGTTTCATCTACCGTCCATGGACCTTCCCATATCAATTTTCAACGCCATTTAAAAATGACCCCCAGCCTGAAAGAAAAAGTAACAGGCGGACGGGATATTGAAAACACAATAAAAAGCAAAACCCATGTGTGGAAGATTCGTTCAAAAAAGTTTGTTATTCACCCTTCAGCAAGTTTTCGACGCAGAGACGGCATTGCTTGACCGGGTCCCGAACTATAATGTGGCGCCCACCCAGAAAATTCTTTTCATTGTCAGACATGGGCATAAAAACAGGCTGGAGACGCTTCATTGGGGTCTGGTGCCCTTTTGGGCAAGGGACATTTCCATGGGCTCCAGAATGATCAATGCACGGGCAGAGACTATTTTGGAAAAGCCCAGTTTCCGGAATGCATTCAAAAAACGCCGGTGCCTGATCCCTGCAGATGGTTTTTATGAATGGAAAGGTGAAAAAGGAAACAAGCAGCCCTACTACATTACCGGGCCTTCGGATGGACCCTTTGCATTTGCCGGCCTGTGGGAAGAATGGTCCGATAAAAAATCCGACGACGACACCGTGTACAAATCCTGTACCATCATCACCACCCCGGCAAGGGGATCTGTTCGTGAACTTCACCATCGAATGCCGGTCGTCCTGTCCTCGGAATTCCATGAAAAATGGTTGAATACCGATTCACAAGATCCCAAAACCTTAAAGATCATTCTCCAAGAAGGCATGGTCCATGATTTTAAATATCATCCGGTATCAAAACGCGTCAACGCCGTTAAAAACAACGATCCGAGTTGTATCGAGCCCATAGACATACAAGAGGTGGGAGTTTGAAAAAAATCGACCCATATGCCCCAATGGCCGCTTTACTGGTGTGTGCTTTATCTTTCCTATTGAATTCGAGCCCGGTGTTTGCCGCCCCGGAAAAAGCACTTCCATCGACCACCGATGCACAGCCGTTGATAGCGCGCATCGACACACCGTTTAAAGGAGATCTTGACCGGATCCGGGCAAGAAAGATCATCCGGGTCCTGGTCAGCTACAGCAGAACGAATTTTTTCATTGACGATGGAAAATTTCAGGGCTTCGAATATGAACTGCTCAAAGCGTATGAAAAATATTTGAACGCCGGCGAAAAAGACCCAAACGCCAAGATCAAGATGATATTCGTTCCAATCCCGTTCGATCAAATTTTCCAGGCACTGAACCAAGGTCGCGGCGACATTGCCGCCGCCGGTCTTACCATTACCCCGGCCCGGCAGAAAATCGTCGCCTTCACAAAACCTTATATCCCTGAAGTCAATGAAGTCGTCGTGCTGAACAAGGACATAAAAAATGTTCGGTCCATCGAAGATTTATCCAACCGGATAGTTTATGTCCGTAACGGAAGCAGTTATGTGACGCACCTTAAATCACTCAACGAAAAATTAAAAAAGATTGAACGACCGCCGGTTATAATCAAAACAGCCCACGAGTACATTGTCACCGAAGATATCCTGGAATTCGTCAATGCCGGAATTGTCGATATTACGGTGGCTGATCATCATATCGCCCGGGCATGGTCCCAGGTTTTACCGAACATCGTGGTTCGCAAAGATCTAAAGATCGACTCCGGTGGTAAAATTGCATGGGCCGTGCGGAAAGAAAACACCGCGCTTTTGTCTGACCTGAACGATTTTATTCGAAAAAATAAAAAAGGGTCCCTTTTGGGGAACATTCTTTTTAAAAGGTATTATCAGAATTCAAATTGGATCCTTAATCCCGTCACCGAAAAAGAACGTGAAAAACTGCATCGGTTGATCGGCTTTTTCAAGGAATACGGCCTTCGTTACAATTTTAAGTTTTTGAAACTTGCCGCCGTAGCCTACCAGGAATCGGGCCTGGATAATTCCAAACGGAGTTCCACCGGCGCAATCGGCATCATGCAGGTGCTCCCCAGTACCGCATCGGACACACACATCAACATAAAGAATATTCATCTGGTTCAAAACAACATCCATGCCGGCACAAAATATCTCAATTATTTGCGAACAAGATACTTCAGCGCCTCGGAAATCATGCCTGCGGATCGGGTGTATTTCTCTTTGGCCGCCTATAATGCCGGTCCCGCCAAAGTGAATCAGATTCGAAGAACCGCGTCGGAACGGGGCTTCGATCCCAACAAATGGTTTTTTAACGTAGAAAATATCGCCGCGGAAGTGATCGGAAAAGAGACGGTCAATTATGTTGCCAACATCAACAAATACTATGTGGCCTACCAGTTGTATTACGATATGAATCGAGAACGAGAAAAATCAAAGGCATTGTTTCGCCGCAATATCGAGGACAAGTAACGGGTCCGAATCCGGCAGGATATACAGTCAAACTCTTGGAACCGAACCCTCCGCCGGAGACGCCATCGAATTTCAGGAAAGATGAATATGGCTGAAACACCCCTGGCCGTGGTAGATTTTTGCAGTTACGCAGAGAGCGTGCCTGTCCTCATGGACCTTCTCGGGGCCGGACCTGTCCTGGCTTCACAAAAGCGGATTGTTATCAAGCCCAATCTGGTCAACAGCTCCCCTCCTCCCGTGACAACACCGGTAGAACTGGTGGCGGCCATCATTGCATACATAAAGACGGTGAGCCGTGCCGACATCGTCGTTGCAGAAGGTTGCGGCATCCCTTTTTTCGATACAGACAGGCCGTACCGCAAACTCGGCTACGTCGATCTGGCCGAATCCAACGGGATCCTTCTGGTGGATCTCAATCATGCCGGACTGATGGAGCTCACCGACCGCCGATGCACGATTTTTCCTCGCTTCATGATGCCCCGGATCGTGATGGAATCTTTTCTCATATCGGTTCCGGTCCTCAAAAAGCATTCCCTGGCAAAGGTCACACTGACCATGAAAAACATGCTCGGGTGCGCCCCGCCCACCCACTACGGAGGGATGGTCTGGAAAAAATCTAATTTCCACAAAAATATCCACCCATCGATCTTCGAGATGAACCGATACCGCACCCCCGACCTCACGATTATCGACGGAAGTACGGGGTTGGCAAAATTCCACCTGGGAGGACCCGTGTGCAGCCCGCCCGTGGGGAAGCTGGTGGGAGGCTTCGACCCCGTTGCAACGGATGCTTACAGTGCAGGACTTCTGGGGGTGGACTGGAAAGATGTGGAGCATATCGTTCTGGCGCACACCGTGCTGGGTCGCGCCGACCGGGAGGCAGCTCTTTAGAATTTAAACCGTCGCCGACCCGGGTTGGGCAAAAGCGCTCCAGTTGGGGACCGGACCGGGAAAACGGGACGCCGCTGGAGCTTCCTGTTCCAAAGCGGTTTCAAGAAATGGACATTGGCCGATGAAAGGCCGGCCCTTCTCACCTCGACACATAATAACATAGGATCGGTCTTTTTTTATGTTTAAAATGAACGCTATCCTTTTTCACCATACGGAATTTGTCCCTGATCGGTTCACAGGTCCGCTCCCCGATGATAATTTCGCCGCCCAGGGCCAACTGCTGCAGACGGGCCGCAACGTTCACGCTGTCTCCGATCACCGTATAGTCCATTCTGTTGCTGGCGCCGACATTCCCCAGAATAGAAGGTCCGGAATTAATGCCGATTCCGATCTCAAAGACCGCTTTATTTTGTTCGCGTCTCACCTTCATTAACGCTTCCGTGGCATTTTGCATTTCTATGGCGGACGTAACGGCATCGTAGGCTGCGTCGTTTTCAGACGGCAAAGGGCCGAACACGGCCATTAACTGGTCTCCGATGAATTTGTCCAGCACACCCTGGTTTCGAAATATAATTTCCACCATGGTATTGAAAAACTCATTGAGCATCGCCACGACATTTTGAGCGTCCATGCCCTCCACAACCCGGGTGAACGATCGAATATCCGCAAACAGAACCGTAACGTCCTTCCGCTCATTTTTGAGGAGAGTATCCTCTTTTCCAAGGACCATTTTTTCCACCAAGCTTTTTTCCACATATCGGCTCAGCCGATCCCTGACCTTCTCTTCTTTTTTCAATCTTTCATGGGATCGGGCAAGATCTGTTGCATATTTCATGAGTTGAACGGATTGCACTTTGAGGGCATGATCGATGTCACAGGAATTTTTGAGTAAAACGTTGAAGTTGTCTGCGATATCTTCCAATTCCTGATCCCCTTTAATTGCGACAAAGCCCTTACCCCCGCTTTTTACTTCATCGCCGATCTTTCTCGCCAATGATGTGAGTTGATCCGAAGAATCCCTGAGAATCGTAAATCCGGTGAGTATGGAGAAAAGCGCCAATGCTGCGAAAATGATGATCTTGTCTGTAACGTGCAACCCCTCATAATAGAAAAGATAAACCACCAAGAGCAGCGGCAGAATGCCCAAAAATACAAGGACAATCCGTGTCTTTGAAAAAAAACTTCTAGAACCATAGTGTTTCGATGTTTTCATCTGGCCTTGTCTCGGGGGGGGCTTGTAGCTTTTCGATTATCGATTTTCAAGCCTTTCGAAAGTCAAATGGGTTTTGAATCTTACCG
>JAHECI010000256.1 GCA_024641825.1 Desulfobacterales bacterium
CGCCTCGGTCCATTCCGTCATGGCGCCCAGCATGTCGCCGGTAATACATCCCATACGTTTTTTATAGTACCTGAGAATGATGGCAGTACTCACCAAAAAAAGGAGGTTTAACCAGAGGCCTTTCCATCCTAAAAAATATGAAAGACCCAGTGGAATCAGCAATCCCCAGAAAGCGGACACCTTCAACGGTTCGCCGAAAAAATCACGGCCGGTGCCGCCTCCGGGTCTTCCGTAGGGCAAAAATCGGATGCCGAACAACATACCGCTTCGGGCATAGGTGGGAATAAGAATGAGCAACAGGGTTCGATGGGCGTCAAGATGCATTATCCCTGCCCATTTGACGGCCAATCCACAAACGATGGCCACAAGCCCCATAACACCGATGCGGCTGTCCTTCATGATCGCCAGGGCCTTGTCTCTGGTTCTGTGACCCATAAGGCCGTCGGCGGTATCCCCAAGACCGTCCAGGTGAAATGCGGCGGTGATCACCGCAAGAAAGACGACGTCGAGAACCGCAACCACCGGTTTTGGCCAGAGATATAAGGCGGCATAATCGAACATCGATACAAAGGCCCCTATCATGAGGCCTACCACCGGAAAAAACGGCACCATACCTTTGGGATCGTAAACCACGGATTTCCCCAAAGGAAGAAGGGTCAAAAATTGTATTGCAGCGATTAAACGGTTCATTTTATTTCCACAGGAATACCGGCCACCATCCAAATGACGCGATCCGCGCAGGCCGCGATCTTCTGGTTGGCAAATCCGGCCACGTCGCGAAAAAGTCTGGCCAGTCTGTTTTCCGGAACGATTCCGGTTCCCACTTCATTGGATACCAGGATCACCGGACATTCGGCGTTTTCAAGGGATCGGGCCAGTTGTCCAACGTGCTTGTCGATGGTTTCCGGATCGTCGTTTTCCATAAGAAGATTGTTGATCCAGAGGGTCAGGCAGTCCACAAGGATCACCTGTCCTCGGCCACTGTTTTCACGGATGGCTTCGGGCAGCAAAATCGGGACATCCAGTGTTTTCCAGTTGGGATTTCTATGTTTTTGATGGTGTGAAACCCGTTGTTCCATTTCTTTGTCCAGGGGGACGCAGGTCGCCATAAAGATTTTGTGTCCGGCAAACTGATCCGCCAAATGCAAGGCGTGACCGCTTTTGCCGCTTCTGCATCCGCCGATGATCAATACGGTTTCTCTCAATGGTTTACTCCCGATGAATACCTTAATCTTGCATGAAAATTAATGAGAATCTTCATGCAAGATTCAGGGAATATATTTGGTTCTTCTCTAACTTGAATCCTTTCAAAATCATCAACCCTTTTGGAGATGATCCAAATATTTTTGGGGTACCGGTGTAATTCGGGGTACGTTGCCCAGAGGACTTTCATCCACCAGCAGGGTGCAGCCGTAAGCCGCCTCTAAGGTCTGGAAGGTGAGAACTTCGTCCGGAGGTCCCAGGCACACCATTTCCCCATTTTTAAGAAGCAGCAATCGATCGCAGTACATTGCTGCAAGATTAACGTCATGGGAAACCATTACAACGGTAATCCCGGTTTCGTTTTTGAGCTTTTCCATCAAATCCATCAGCCGGATCTGATGGGCAAGGTCCAGGGACGCGGTGGGCTCGTCCAGAAGGATAATTTCAGGTTCCTGGCAAATGGCTCTGGCAACGAAGACCCGCTGCTGTTCCCCGCCACTGAGTTGGTCCAGTTTCCGGTGGGCCAAATGTCCAACCCCGGTGAACGCGAGGGCCTGCTCCGCAATTTTTAAATCTTCCGCTTGTTCGACCCCCAGCATCCCCATATAAGGGGATCTTCCCATGAGTACCACTTCTAAAACGCTAAAGGGAAAATCCACCGGCATCATTTGGGGGACAAAGGCCATGGTTTGTGCCAAATCTTTGCGGGTATACTTTTCGAGGGTTCGATTCAGTATCTTCAATCGACCCGTTTTCGCTTTGAAAATACCCGCCATCACCTTCATCAATGTGGTTTTGCCGGAACCGTTCGGGCCGATGATAATGAAAAAATCCCCTTTGGAGACAGAAAAAGTAAGATCCTTCAGAGCCGGAATATTCCCATAAAAAAAGTTCAGGTTTTTGACGTCTATGGCCATGTTATTGTCGGGTTTTTTTTAATAAATAGATAAAGAGCGGCGCCCCGATCATTGCGGTAATGACACCGGCGGGCATCTCTCCCTGCTCCGGGAGCGCCCGGGCCAGAACATCGCAGAAAACAAGATAGGCGCCGCCGCCAAGAACACATGCCGGAACCAGCACCCGGTGGTCCGGCCCAAAAAGTAGTCTCAGAAGATGGGGGACCACCAATCCCACAAATCCCACAAGCCCGCAGTAAGAAACCGTGGCGCTGACCATAAACGAGGTGGCCACCAGCAGGGTCACCGTTACCACTTTTACATTGACCCCCATGGTCTGGGCCAATTCCTTGCCCATGAGGAGGAGATTCATGGAATTGGAAAACCAGAACACCAGAAAAAAACACGGCAACAGCATTGCAGCAAGAATGCCGACCTGGGGCATGTCCACCATGGAAAGATCCCCCATGAGCCAGAAGATAATATTATGGAGCCTTGCGTCCTGGGTCAATGAGACCAGGAACATGATGACAGCCCCGCAGAATGCGTTTACCATGACGCCTGAAAGAAGAAGGGCGTCTTTTTTCAGAATGGTATGTCCGGAGGACATGACCAGAATCAGTAAAAGTGTGCCGATACTTCCCGAAAAGGCCATAAGACTGACCCCTGGAAATCGGACGAGGCCCATCAGGATGCCGATAATGGCCCCAATGGCCGACCCCCCGGAAATGCCCAAAATATAGGGTTCGGCCAGGGGATTTTTCAAAATTGCCTGAAAAACCAACCCGCCCAGGGACAGGGTCCCCCCCACCAGGGTGGCCAGCAAGATCCGTGGAAAACGGATCTTCCAGATGATGGTATCGAGCATGGGATCCTGGGGCCCGATGCCCAAAAGATTCTGGAAAACGGCCTTGATTCCGCTCTGGCTGGACCCTAAAGAAAGACCGAGAAACATGGCCGCAAGCAACACTATCAGCAGTGACAGGGAAACAACCCACAGACGTTTTATCAACAATGGTTTTTCGGTGTTCACTCTGCTTCCTCAAAAAGTTCGGGGTGGATCAATCTCACCAGGAGTTCGAGGCCGTCCACAAGCCGGGGCGTGGGGCGGTCGAAAAAATTGGAATCTTCGAGGAAAATCCGCTGGTCTCGCACTGCGGGGAGATCGGGCCATTTGTTCCATTCTGCTTTGACTTGCTCGAATACCGCTGCCCGTGCCATGGACGTGATAATAATCACTTCCGGCGAAAGGGCCAGGACCTGTTCCCGACTGAACCGGGGATAACTGATGGGACCTTGGGCCAGATTGGTCCCTCCGGCAAGAACGATGAGTTCGTGAATAAATGTATGGGTCCCCACCGATACGATGGGGGAGACACCGATTTGAAAAAAGACCCGGGGACGATGGGCCACGTTGGAAACGAGAGACTTGACCTTTTGTATCCTGAGATCCATGTCCTTCACCAGAAGGTCCGCCTCTTTTTGGGCATTGATGAGTCCACCGATTTCAAGCACCGTTTGCATGATGGTTTCTAAATTTCTCGGATTTACGGCATATACGGGTATTTTTAGAGATTCGAGACGCTTGGCGACGGCGATGGGATTTCCGTCTTTGATGGCGATACAAAGATCCGGCTTTAACGCCACGATTTTCTCCAGATCGAGGTGAACATAGGAACCGACCTTGGGAAGTTTTTTTGCTTCAGGGGGAAAGTCGCTGTACCGGGTAGCACCCATGAGACGATGTTCCCGGCCCAGGGCAAAAATAATCTCCGTGATATTCGGTGCAAGGGATACAATCCGTCGGGGCTCATCCGGGACCGTAACGGTTCGTCCCAGCTGATCCGTTACGGTTCTTGCAAGGGATGGTGTGACCCCGAAGAAACCTAATGGTATCGCTGCCAGCAAAAAGATCACCATGGATCTGTAATTCAACATATTTCAGCTATTTTTTTGTAATTTTTTAGCATTTACACTCGAACCCTTGGCCCCTTGAACCCTCTATAATCACCCTTGCTCATTTGTAGATGTCCCACTTATTTTAACTTAACACCAACGAATCGGGAGATGATCCTAATATTTTTACCCAAAAAAAAACCGGAACGAAACAGATCGATCCGGGGATGTCCCTTTTTAATCCTCAAGATCACCACATGCCCCTTGTCCACGGAGGCGGCGCCTTCTGCTCGGGCAGGTCTTCTGACTTCCCCTTCCTTGGTCTCTTTTAGCGACCTTCCCATCCCGATAGATTCGGACAGTGGTGTGCAACCATGCTAAAAAGGCTCCCCTTTTCGTGTAAAACAAAAAGGGTGGGGTCACAGCGGCGGGCCCGTCCCCGAATTTCACGGGGTTCCCTATTATTCTCATACGAGCACCCGAACAGGATGCCTACAAGTAATTAAAAAACAACAATAAAGTCAAGAAAATTTATGGTATTCCTGTTTTTGGGTCCCATTTGTTCCCTTTACAATACTCGAGAAAAAGTGATAAACATCAGGTAATCCATAATGGTCTTGGAACCTCCCATTCAACCATCAACCCTGGCCCAGACCGAACACCAATACTCTATATTAAAAAAGCCAGGTTTGCAAAAATGCATGGGCCATCAATATATATGACGGGTCGCACCAGGGCGGGCTTTAGCTCACTTTAAACTTTAGTTCACTTCAAACTTTAGTCACAGTTATTGGGGGGAAGTAAAAATCAACGGTCGTTCAAACGGTGTCAGTAAAATGTACGATTTCATCATTATCGGTTCAGGGTTCGGGGGAAGTGTCAGCGCCCTTCGGTTAGCTGAAAAGGGATATGCGGTCGCTGTTTTAGAATCCGGCAAGCGATACCGGAGCGAGGATTTTCCCAAAAGCAACTGGAATATTTTCAAGTACCTTTGGCTCCCGTTCTTCCGGTGTTTCGGCATTTTGCGTATCACGCTCCTTTCCGATGTTTT
>JAHECI010000257.1 GCA_024641825.1 Desulfobacterales bacterium
AACATTTTTTTATGGTCATAAAAAAGAAAGATCTCAAACCTGTTAAAGCTCTCTGTCTGTTTTTTTTACATGTTGTAAAAAGAAGACAAAGATTTTCAGGGGATAAATCCTATCCGGGAAGCCACGCATCTTAAGCTTTACAACGTGTAAAAAAGACTGACACCAAACCCGTCCGAATTTTATCATTCTATCTCAAATCAAACATTAAATCTAAATTATTACAAAGAGTTAACCAATTTGTTCAAGACGAATTTGTTTTGGTATGGTTGTTGCTTTGAAAAAGGGCAGTCGGGTTGCTTCCAGAACTAAAACCGAAATGATGGTTAATAACTGTTTCAAATGAAAGGAGGATCATTATGGTGGAGATTGCCGATTTCAAAAAATTCGAAATATTCAATGTTTTTTCAAAAAATCAGTTGGCAGAACTTTCGAAGATTACCGAGGATAAAACTTTCAAAAAAGGGGATCAGATCTACAAGGAAGATGATCGTGCCAATCGATTTTATCTGGTGGTCGACGGTCAGGTCAGTCTCAACAAGATCGATCCAGGGGAAAAAATAGGCATTTCTTTTGAGAAAAGAGAGCGGGGGGGTCTGTTTGGCGCCGCCTGCTTCATGGAACCCCAGAAGTATACTTTGAATGCGCTTTGTTTGAAGGACTCCGAGGTCATGAGCATCGACGCCGAAAAGCTGTTCAAACTCTTTCAAACAGATCCTGACATGGGGTATAAATTTATGAAAGAGGTGGCAAAGATCTATTTTGATCGCTATAAAGTCGCCAAAAGGCAAATTCATGCCATGGTCAAGGCCCCCACGATAATAACTGCTCAGCCCGGGTAAACATTGTCACCGTTCACGGGTTCAATGGTTCAGGGGTTCCGGGTTCACCGAAAATCTAAGCCGTTGATTCGTGGGGTTTGAATGGAGAAGGTATGAGAAAGCCGGTCTGAAAAGAAATGGATGGGTCTGATCAAAAAACCATTTGAACATGCAACAAAGGAGGATCCTCATGACGGATAGCATTTATAAAATTGTCGAGTTGGTGGGCACCAGCGCTTCTTCTTGGGAGGATGCTGCTAAAAATGCGATAGAAACAGCATCCAGAACACTTAAAGATCTTAGAATCGCCGAGATTACCAAGTTAGACCTGAGAATCGAAGATGGGAAAATTGCTGCGTATCGTGCCCGGGTAAATCTTTCATTCAAATATGAAAAATAAAAAGAAGGAAAGACATGTTCAAGTCAATAAGGGGTGGGCAACGCCGGCAGCTTAGTTCCCATCCCTTTTCATTTTACCCAAGAGAACAAAATCCTCCCTACAAAGAAATATAATTTGATCCCCTTGAATTAAAATATTTCGCTGTTTTCTTCGCCATCAAATTTTTTCTTAAAGGCCAGTTCAACAATTGCCGCTGCATCTTTGGGATCTTGGATGAAATCACAATTGATAACCAGATCGAACTCGTGGATAGAAGCGTTTTCAAGATGATAGACTTTTTTATAAAAGTACCTCTGAGTCAAGTCGTTTTCCTCTAATTTCCTTTGGATATTGTCCTCGTTTTCTTTGAATATCATGGCCAAACGCCGGATCCGGTATTCCTTTGAACAAATCATTCTTACGGCCAGCACCCGTTCACGGGGTAATACAAGGTGTGTTCCCCAGCCGACAAAAATTGTCGGTCCTAAGCCTGCAACCGCAAAAATTGTTGCGAACAGATGCCGGTTATATTCATTATCCGGAAAGGCCGTTTCTTTGAAAATGCGGGATAAATATTCACTCATTTTTCCGGGATAACGTTCATCCAAAGACGCCGTTGTCATATCCATCAATTTAATTTCGTCGGTGATATGTTCGAGTATCTGTCGCTCAACCACTCGATAGCCGATTTTCTTTGCCAAAATATCCGCGATTTCCACAGCCCCGACACCGATTATGCGGGAGAAACAGATGGTGGGAGGCAGTTTTTCCGGCGTAAGGGAGGTCTTTCCTCTCCGTTGCCGTTTTTCATTCCACTCCCGAATATAGCGATGGGTCAAATCGGCGATGCTCGGCTTTTTTTTCGCATAAAGCCCTGGTCGGTATTCAAAATCTTTTATATTTTTAACCATTGTAAGCCTCCTTTGTCCATTGGCCTTAAGCCTGTTGGATATTACCCGCCGACTTCGGGGGGTATTTTTTCCCAACGATGCCACATGGAATAATTAATTCTTAAGACT
This sequence comes from Desulfobacterales bacterium, assembly GCA_024641825.1. Taxonomy (GTDB): domain Bacteria; phylum Desulfobacterota; class Desulfobacteria; order Desulfobacterales; family UBA11574; genus JAAXQD01. The sequence continues at coordinate 2,217 of JAHECI010000257.1, forward strand.
CGGATGATCTCAATCCTGTGGACCGTGCCCATTTTACAATTGTGGATGGGCATAAACTTCCTAAAATTAAAATCAGAGCAAAAAATGTACCAAAGGAAGATGGATGGTTAAGACCTCCTAACCATTTGAATTGATGGTTTATTGTCCTTTGGGGCGAAATCTCGTGGAAAATTCGGGAGATGGACGTGTCAGTATTTTTTACACCGTGTAAATGAGATCGGTTTGAATTCCCCTTGAAGAACATCAAACACAATTTTTTGTTTTCTTTTTACAATTTGTAAAATTATCTGACAGGGAAAAATGCCAAACAATCACAAATCTCCCATGCATATAATTTTATTTATAATAATTACAAAATGTTAATCTGGCGTTTGCTTCCTTTCTTTTTCTGGCACAACTGTTGCTAACTACCATATTAGATGAACCAAAATGGATCTTTTTAGAAAAATTTTAGCACCACAAGAACCCATCTGGTCAAACACTTTCTAAAACACTCGACACCATAGAAAGGAAGGTTTTGTGATGTCCCGTCAAACTCAAAAAAAAATATTGTTGGCAGTCGATGGATCTAAAGATGCCTTATGTGCGGTACGGTATGTAGGAAAACTCGATCCATTTCATAAAACAAAGGTCGTTCTATTCAATGTTTTCAGCGGAATACCAGACTCTTATCGGGATCATGATAAAGAACCTCAATTTGCCAACGCCATCAGAGAAGTCAGGGCTTGGGAGATGCAGAAAAGAAAATCGATGCAGGAATTCATGGATACCGCAAAGGAGATCCTGATTCGTTCGGGCTTTCCCCAGAACGCCATCGTCGTAAACATCCATAATAGAAAAAAAGGCATTGCCAGGGATATCATTCAGGAAGCCAAGAACGGCTACGATTCGGTGATTGTGGGACGAAGGGGCACCGGTAAATATAAAGAGATTATTGTGGGGAGCATCGCGACAAAAATCATTGAGAAACTAACGTTCCTTCCTGTTTTGATCATCGACGAAATCCCCCTTAATAAAAAAATTCTCATGGCAATCGACAGCTCGGAGAATGCTAAGGTGGCGGTAGATTATGTGGCAAAAACTCTGGGCGGCTTCGACTTCAATGTAACCTTCCTCCATGTAATTCGTGGCGCCCGGTATTTTCAGGCAGAAATCCCGGATCTTTTTTTACCCAAAGCCGACATTGAAAGTGCTAAAAAAGAGATCCAGGACGTTTTTGATAAAGCGAAACGTTGTTTGATAGACGCAGGATTCAAATCAAACCAGATAGACACCACGCTGATTTTAAACGCCCAAAGCCGCGCAGGATCTATTGTCTATGAAGCAAAAGAGGGAGATTACGGCACCATCGTTTTGGGCAGAAGAGGGTTATCCAAAGTGCAGGATTTTTTCTTGGGGAGCGTCAGCAACAAGGTCATTCACACCCTCCGAAACCGAGCACTATGGATTGTGGCCTGACGGTCATATTTTCAAACGGTTTAATCGGTTGATGTCACGCCCGGTGAAAACAGAAAAACACGTCGGGATCTTCGGGCTTCAAGAGCTTCAAGATGCTTCGGTGTTAACGTAAACACCGAAGCAAATTCTTGCCCGATCAAACGGCTTGGATTTTAAACAATAAAGGATGGCGATTTTGGCAACAATGGATTCTTATTCTATTTTGACGGCAGACGAGGCCGCAATACTGATAAAGGACGGGGATACGGTTTCGTTCAGCGGGTTTAGTCCTGCCGGGGCGGCAAAGGCGGTTCCGGCGGCCATCGCTGCTCACGCCCTTGAAGAACATGCAAAAAGGCGTCGTTTCAAAATACGGGTTCTTACCGGTGCTTCCAGCGGCCATATCATTGATGATGAACTGGCCGCAGCCAAAGCTGTTTCATGGCGGGCGCCGTTCCAGTCCGGACCCATTTTACGAAAGCAGATCAATCGCCAGGAAGTTGAATATGTGGACATGCACCTTTCCCACCTGCCCCAGACCGTTGCCGAAGGTTTTTTCGGACAAATCGACTTTGCCATCGTGGAGGCCACTGAAATTACGGCGGATGGACGGGTTTATCTGACAACATCCATCGGCGCTTCTCCCACATATCTTCACCATGCTGAAAAGGTGATCATTGAACTCAACAGACATCACGCGCCTCGGCTCAGAGAAATGGCGGACATTTTCGTTATGCCGACGCCGCCAAACCGATACCCGATTCAAATCTACGAACCCTTGACCCGTATCGGCTTGCCCTACGCAGTGGTTGACCCCAAAAAAGTCATCGGCATTGTGGAAACCAACGAGCCCGACCAAGTAGCGGCCTTATCCGTACCGGATAATATCAGCCATGGTATTGCGGAACATGTGGTGAACTTTTTATTGAAGGAGATACACGACGGGCGGATTCCAAAAAAATTGCTGCCCCTCCAGGCCGGTATCGGCAACGTGGCCAACGGCGTGTTGGCGGCTCTAGGCGACCACCCCGAAATTCCGCCCTTTTATATGTACTCGGAAGTTTTTCAGGATGCTATGGTCGATCTCATGTTTGATAATAAACTACTGGGCGCCAGTGCCACGAGTCTGACAATTACATCCGACAACTTGAAAAAAATGGTCGAGAATATCGATTTTTTTGCAAGACGTATCATTTTGCGGCCCCAGGAAATCTCCAACCATCCAGGGGTCATACGGCGCCTGGGTGTCATTGCCATGAATACGGCCCTGGAGATCGATATTTACGGCAATGTAAATTCTTCCCATTTATACGGAATGGATATCGTGAACGGCATCGGCGGCAGCGGTGAGTTTACCCGAAACGGATTCCTGTCCATCTTCATGACACCCT
>JAHECI010000024.1:0-13771 GCA_024641825.1 Desulfobacterales bacterium
TCTGAAGATGGAAAAAGTGCTCGCTGAAAAAAATCTCGATCTATACACCTGCTGCGAAACAGCGGTGATGGATGCATTACCTTTGGATTCCAACATCCATAAAAGTTCCTGCATCCCCAGTAATTTTCTGGTTGAGATCTTCGGCGGAAGCCTTAGCTTAAGAAAAGATACGGGTCAGAGAATAACCCATGGATGCGGGTGCCGGGTATCGGTGGACATCGGGTCCTACCCATTGCATCCGTGTTACCATAACTGTCTGTTCTGTTATGCCAATCCGACTTCTGGAGATTTCGCCGATTGGCATAAAAAAAAACGAAGCGTTTCAAATCATGAAAATCGGGTCCGTTCAACTTGATAATTTCACAATTTTAGCGCCCCTTGCAGGGATTACCAATTTGCCGTTCCGACTCCTGGCAAAATCGGCGGGGTGTGCACTGGTCTGTTCAGAAATGATCAGTTCCAATGGTCTGGCGTACCGATCCGTCAAAACAATAGAATTGCTCCAAAGCCGTCCCGAAGAGAAGCCGTTGTCTGTCCAGATATTCGGTTCAGATCCGTTTATCATGGCTGAAGCTGCGGCCATGGTGGAAGCTTCGGGGGCGGACATCCTGGATATCAATCTCGGTTGCTCGGTTAAAAAGGTGCTTAAAACCGGTTCAGGTTCAGCCTTGATGAAAACCCCCCGGAAGGTCGAAAAAATTCTCCTTGCGGTCAGGGACAAAATAAAAATTCCGCTAACCGTCAAAATAAGAACCGGATGGGAAAAATCAGGTGATCAGGCCTTTAATATCGCAGCCATAGCAGACGCCAGCGGTGCGGACGCCATTACCGTGCATCCTCGCATGGCCACCCAGGGATTCGGGGGCAAAGCAGACTGGTCTCTGATTGCCAAAATAAAAAACAAGGTGTCCATTCCGGTGATCGGAAATGGAGATATTGTAACCCCGGAAGATGCCTTGGCCATGAAAAACGAAACCGCCTGTGATGGGGTCATGATTGGACGGGCGGCCATCGGGAATCCCTGGATATTTTCTCAGGTGACGGCGTTGATCAATGGCACTGAAACGGGTGCTCCTGTGGTTGCCGAGCGTTTTGAAGTTATGACCCAATATCTGAGGACTTCTATTGAATGTATTGGCGTAAAACGGGCTTGCCGGAGGATGCGCAGTCATTTGGGGTGGTTTGTCAAGGGGTTGCCCCACAGCAGCAGGTTTCGTGAAGCGATCAAACGGATCGAGACGGAAAACGAAGCCTTAACCTTGATTGAAGAATATAAAAATGCTTTACTTATTGAAAATTCATACCCTGTTCTTAGAGATATAGGGGTTGGCTAAAAGCCGGTTTAAAATCTTCCGGCGGGTGATTCTTGGGTCTTTCTAATGAAAAACATCCAACAGAAAAATAAATTAATAAATATTTATTTTGTCGATTTTTTACGATACGGTGACCTAAGACCATAAAAGCATATAACCTAAACCGAGCGTTTAAATAGTGCCAGGGTTATAAAAAAGTAATAATTATAATAAATATACAAGGTATAAAAAATGTGTTTTGAAACGACTGCTGATATTCTTCACCTCGGGCTTGGGAGACATCCAGGCTGAACAGGAGGTATTATGAGTTTTGAAAAACGATATTTTTTATTGGCTGCTTTTTGCCTGTTTTTTCTATTTGCATGTAGCACAATGCCCATCGAGGAGAATACATGGCTCGACACTCCCAGAAACCATGTTAACAATGGCAATATATTGTTAAAAGCAGGCAAAATTGATGATGCATTTCGTGAGTTCAGCCGTGCCAAGGAACTCGATGCGAATTATCCACCGGCGTATGTCGGCATCGGCCTGGTATACGGCGTCAAGGGTGACGATGAGACGTCATCCGTGTACATGAAAAAAGCGATTAACCTCTTGAAGGAACAGGTTAACAAGTAGACATGTATGGTTCTTGATTTTCAGAAAATTTTGGATAAAAAATTAAAAGCCGGCCCAGAAAGAGCCGGCTTTGTTTGTTGTACAACGGACAACCTAAAACCTTCGATCTTCAAACGGTTATGTTCCCATGCTCCATGATGCCAGGTATTTTTTCTGTTCGGCCGTCAGCGTGTCGATCTTGACCTTCATGGAAGAAAGTTTTTCTTTGGCAATGGCGTTGTCTATCGCTTCGGGTACGGGATAGACGTCGTTTTCAAACTTCTTTTTGCTTGTCACCATATATTCGATACTCAATGCCTGGTTGGCAAAACTCATATCCATTACGCTGGAGGGATGCCCCTCGGCAGATGCAAGATTGATCAGCCGGCCTTCCCCCAGAATATTGACGCGGTTTCCATTTTCAAGAACATGCTCTTCAACGAACGGTCGAATTTCCTTTCGTGATTTTGTTATAGATTCAAGTCCGTTGAGATCGAGTTCCACGTTGAAATGGCCGGAGTTGGCCACAATGGCACCGTCTTTCATGATCTGGAAATGTTCCTTGCGAATTACATGGATATTCCCGGTCACCGTACAGAAAAAATCGCCGATTCTTGCTGCCTGGCGGATGGGCATCACTCTGAAACCGTCCATCACCGCTTCGAGAGCCGCGGTGGGATCGATCTCTGTGATAATAACGTTTGCGCCCATTCCTTTTGCTCTGAGTGCCAGTCCCTTGCCGCACCATCCATATCCGCAAACAACGAAATTAGATCCTGCAACGAGACGGTTGGTGGCGCGAATGATTCCGTCCATGGTGCTCTGACCGGTGCCGTAACGGTTATCGAATAAATGTTTGGTCTGAGCATCGTTGACCGCTATGATGGGGTACTGTAACACACCGTTTGCGGCCATACTTTTAAGCCGAATGATGCCGGTGGTCGTTTCTTCGGTACCGCCTCGAACCTCCTTGATAAGCTCGGTGCGCTCGGAGTGAATGGTGGAAACCAGATCTGCACCGTCATCCATGGTATATTGGGGTTTAATATCAAGGGCAGCGTTGATGTGCTTGTAATATGTTTTGTTGTCTTCACCTTTGATGGCAAAAACAGAAATTTTGTCATTTTTAACCAGTGAAGCCGCCACATCATCCTGTGTGCTCAAAGGGTTGGACGCACAGAGCGCAATTTTGGCGCCCCCTGCTTTTAGGGTTTGCATCAGTGAAGCGGTTTCGGTGGTGACATGAAGACAGGCGGCCAATCGAATGCCTTTTAACGGTGTTTCCTCAGCAAATCTTTTTCTAATGTTGTTGAGTACCGGCATGCTTTGATTGGCCCATTCGATCCGGTGCAAGCCTTCCTTTGCGAGTTTTATTTCCTTAACATCGTAGTCCATTGACTGTATATCTCCTATTCCTAAAGTCCTGCTTTTTCCTTTAAGATGTCAACCATATTGGTTTTTTCCCAGGAAAATTCAGGTTCATTTCTTCCAAAGTGACCGTATGCCGAAGTTTTTTTAAAGATGGGACGTAAAAGATCGAGGTATTCGATGATGGCGGCCGGTCTTAAATCAAAAACATCCAGGATTATTTCCTTAACCCGGTGCTTGGGTATCACACCGGTTCCCATAAGATCCAGCATTACGGAGACGGGCTGGGCAACGCCGATGGAGTAGGCGACCTGTATTTCACATTTTCTTGCAAGACCGGCGGCGACCACATTTTTTGCGATATGTCTGGCCATGTAAGAGGCGCTGCGGTCGACCTTTGAAGGATCTTTTCCGGAGAAGCATCCGCCGCCATGACTTCCTTGCCCCCCGTAAGTGTCGACGATGATCTTGCGCCCTGTCATGCCGCAGTCTCCCATGGGCCCGCCGATCACAAACTTGCCTGTGGCATTTATAAAATATCGCGTATCACCGTCGATGAATTTTTTCGGGATCACTTTTTTGATAACCTCTTCAATGATCGCTTCTTTTAGATCTTCGTGGGAGATATCCGGTTTATGCTGGGCGGCGATGACGACGGTATCCACGCGTTTGGGGGTTCCGTTTTCGTATTCGATGGTTACCTGGGATTTTCCGTCTGGTCTCAGAAAATCAAGGGCACCGTTTTTACGAACCGTTGATAGGCGTTGGCACAGTTTATGGGCATACATAATCGGCATGGGCATAAGTTCCGGCGTTTCATCGGTGGCAAACCCGAACATCAGGCCCTGATCTCCGGCCCCCTGATCTTTGAAAAGCCCTTGGCCGACGTTGACGCCCTGGGCGATATCCAGCGATTGATGATCGATACTGGTGATGACCGAGCAGGTCTGCCAGTCGAATCCCATTTGGGATGAATGATATCCGATTTCACGAATGGTATTCCTCACAATCTGCGGCATGTCGACGTAACAGGTGGTTGAAATCTCACCGGCAATGAAGGCCAGGCCGGTTGTTACCAGGGTTTCACAGGCGACTCTGCAGCCTTTGTCTTGCTCCATAATCGAATCGAGAATGGAATCTGATATGGCGTCCGCAACCTTGTCAGGATGGCCTTCGGTGACCGACTCAGATGTAAAAAAAAATTGTTCGTTACCCATTAAGTTCTCCCTTATTTTGTGTTCTGTTATGGTTCTAAAGGTGCTCGGCAGTTTGGCCCTTTTAAACAAGCTGATTTAGGAAGCGTTTCAGGTGGGATTAAATTCTGTGCCGGAAACTTTTAAAAGCCGAACAGTTGCTTCCACTCTTCGCTCCCTTTCTTAAAAATAACTTCGTCCTTACCTATATGCATTATAATGACGCTGTCAATAGATTCTCCTTCCCGAACAACACGACCGTTAACAACAGCAAGGCGGCTTTTTGGGTCACTGGACCAGGCAATTGCCTGAAGTTCGAGTTTCGACTCGCCGGTTTGCTTAACGGGTATTGCTGTCGACCATTCGGCGTTTGTCTGTTGTCCATGTTTTTCTCCGAGTTTTTCGCGGGCCGTTTGTTGTTGAATTTTTTCCGGTCGAGATGTTTTTTCTTTAGAAACACTCAAAGGTGTGGAGGGTTTGGTGTCTGTTTTTTCAACCGGCGAAATACCTTTTGAGCCAACGGCGCCATAAGATTCGGAGGTTTTCTTCGGTGGTCCCTTAATCGGTTGAGTATCTTTGGTCGCCGTTTCAAGGGGTGGGCTTTTTCGGACCGGGCCCTGTTCGGAAACCTCTTTTTCAGGAACGCTTAAAACTGCAGGGGGCGGCGTTTGTATTTTTGAAACCAGCGTCGGCTTTTTACGCCATGGGTTCAAATTTAAGGCGAGCCCGATGCTGAAAGCGATGACCAGCGAAGCAAGAATCAGGAAAAAATTTTTCTTAAAGCCAAGACCACCGGAAACGTCTTTACGGGTCAACATCCCTTTAGGTTTTGTTTGTTGCCAGAAACGAGTTTCCCTTTTTTCAGGGAATTCGTTTTCGAGCTTTTTTAATGCCTTTAGTATTGAACTCAATTTTCTGGCACCCTTTTCTTATTGAAAGAAATCACAGGTCTCAATGTTTTATCGCAGGCACATTCAGGGTCGTAATATGCGGTAATTCTGAAAAATATTTTTCATTATACAAGGCGATCTTGGTTGTAGAGCCGACGGCGCCGTCAACATGCAACCCATATTTTCTCTGGATTTTTTTTACCGCCTGCTGGGTGTTATCGTCATAAAATGGACTTATTTCAACCTCTTTAAAGCCGATATCCCGCAAAAGCATCTTAAGGGTTATTATGGATTCATTGGGAGAATCTAAGGGAATGGTGCCTTTCAAGGAGAGAAAATTCCTCCAGGGGATGAAGGCTACGCCTGACCAATGGGCTTCTAACTCCGCCGCCGTCAGATCCAATGAAATATCTTCTTTCCCGCCCCTGAGGGTAATTTTTCCGGGATCTACCTTAGTTAACGCAAGATATACGGGGGAAACCTTTTTTGAAGGATAAAACGTCAACACAACCGGAAGATTTAATTTTTTTACCGAATTTAAGCTGCCAACGATACGGCGTATGGAAAGGCCGTTTTTTTCGGCAGCCGTACGAAAAAAATCGTGATCATCGTCGATCCCATCGAGGTTCGGTTTAATTTCAGGTTCTGTGTCCCATAAATCCAATGCCGCCTTAACGGCCATATGTCTTGAGGAGAACCGGTCCATTTTGTCCAGAAAATTTTCCAAATTTCCAACGGGTTTCACAACAGATTCCGTATCGGGTTTCACAACGGGTTCCACGGCAGATTTCGTGCCGGATTTCACAACAGATTCCGTATCGGGTTTCGCAACGGGTTCCACGGCAGATTCCGTTCTGGGTTTCACAACGGGCTCCACGGCAGATTTCGTTCCGGGTTCCACAACGGGTTTTACAATACTTTCAGGATCAGATTTCAAGGCCTTTACTGCCGGCGTCCGGGTGATTTCTGAATCAGTGGCAGGGGGATCTGAAACGGATGGTTTTATACCATCGGAACGAGAGACGTCGGGCGTCTTTATTTCAGGTGAATTAATACGGGTATTCACGTTAAAGAATCGAGGGAGATCAATGATAAGCATCAAAGAGGTTAGGCAAAATATGGAAAAAAAGAGAATAATTATGGTTCGTTTTTTAAGGCTGTTTTTTTCAAACTCACCTCTGGCGGTCAGCTCCCGGATGGAAGCTTTGATGGTCTTTCCTTTGATTAGCTGCTGATCGAGACCGAATGCCGTTAACAGTGCCCGGTCACAGACGATATTGATGAGTCGGGGAATTCCCCTTGAATATTTATAGATAGACCGATAGGCGGCCCGAGAGAATTTGACCCCCGGTTTTTGGGATGCGATATGGATACGATGTTCGATGTATTCCGTAACTTCTTTGTAGTTTAAAGGGACGATCCGGCAGCTTAATGATATTCTCTGACCCAGCTGTCTGAGTTCGAAGGAATTGAGTTTTTTTTTCAGTTCCGGCTGTCCGACGAGAATAATGTGCAAAAGCTTATCTCTGGCCGTCTCCAAGTTGGAGAGCAATCGCAGTTGTTCCAAAACCTCTTTTGTGAGATTCTGAGCCTCGTCGATGAGGAGAATCGTATTTTTCCCTTGGGTTTTTTGCATGATGAGAAAGGAATTCAGGGTGTCGATGAGATCTTTGGTGTTATCGGCATCAGAGTTGATGCCGAATTCATCGTTGATGGTTTTGAGCAGCTGTACCGAATTCAGGTTTGGATTAAAAATATAGGCAGATTTAGTGTCGTGGTCCAGGTTTTCGAGAAATGCCCGACAGAGGGTTGTCTTGCCGGTTCCAACCTCGCCGGTGATTTCCATAAAGCCATCCCCCTGGATGACTGCATAGGCCAGATGGGCGAGGACCTCTTCGTGGCTTTTGCTCAGAAAGAGATAGGCAGGATTCGGAACGAGTTTAAACGGTCTTTCATTGAAACCAAAGAAGTTTTCGTACATCTAATCCGGCCCCCTTGAGCTCCTTTTTATTTAATCTTGAAAAACCTGATCCCCTGGACCAGGTCGGAGTTCTCCGGCTCAGCCTGGAGAAATGCTGCAAGAGTTTGAAGTGAACTAAAGTTTGAAGTGAGCTAAAGTTAAGGGATTCTGCCAATTATATAAAATCAGCGGAGCGAAGCGACACCATAACTTTAGGCACTTTAGATCACTTTAGACACTTTTAACTTGTACGGCTTTTACTAAAGAACCCCTTCCAGGGGTAACCCAAAGCCGGGCCCTCTGGACCCGGATATTTACTGCACGTACTACGTTCGAATATGATAATTGCAACGTTATCAAAAAGTTGAATAAGATGTCAAATTTGATGGGGTACAAAAAACAATTCAATCCCTCTGATTGGGGTTTGTCTTGCGCAGTAAAAGTTTCCAGTCTTCGTCCACCATGCTCTGGATCTGATCAACATCTTTGTGGCTTAAATGTTTAAAACGTCCCTGGACCTTTAAATAATCCATTACCGGCCGATCCCCTGTGTAGTTGAGTGTGTAGTCGATACCGTCTTCAACTTCATACAAGGGGAATATATTCGATTGAACCGCAAGCCGGGCGATTTTGACCGACATTTCAGACGGAATTCTCCAGCCGGTGGGGCAGGTGGCAAAAACGTGAAGAAATCTCGTTCCGCCTTTCATCTGCCGGGCTTTGACAAATTTTCGGATCAGGTCTTCGGGGAAGGCGATGTTGGCAGTGGCCGCATAAGGAATCCGGTGGGCCGCAAGGATTTCCACCATGTTTTTCTTGCGGCTTTTTTTCCAACCCTGGCCCGGCGTTGTTGTGGTTCGGGTGCCGAAAGGCGTGGCGGAGCTGCGCTGGACACCGGTATTCATATAGGCCTCATTGTCATAACAAACATAAATAAAATCTTCGTTACGCTCCACGGCACCGCTGAGGGCCTGTATCCCGATGTCGAAGGTTCCGCCGTCCCCGGCCCAGGCGACCACGGTGGTCTCGGTGTCTCCCTTTATATCCAGAGCCGCTTTCAAACCGCTGGCTGCTGCACCGGCCGTTGCAAAGGCTGTCTGGAGAATCGGAACTTTCAAGGATGACTGTGGATAAGGGCCTGCAATGACCCCCCAACAGCAGGCCGGGATCACCACAATGGTTTTTTCACCCAGGGCTTTCAATGCAAATTTCATGGCGATGGTGGCGCCGCATCCAGGGCATCCCACATGCCCGGAATACATGTACTCCGCATCCGGTATGTTCAGTTGAGTCATCGTTTGGTAACCTTCTGGTGTTTTAAATCACAAATCCCAAGCACCAAATTACAAATAAATCACAAATCACAAATTCTAAACCGTTTCAAAGCGATTGTTTGTTTTTTGGGGTTTGTTATTTGGAATTTCAATAAGTCAATGAACTTTCAATTTTCAATCGTCAATGTTCAATGTTTTCTCGTTAAGCCCCACCCAGACACTTTCATTTTCCGGAAGGGCGCTATTTTTTGTTTTCCAGTAGATCTCTGCAAGAATTTCAGGGGTCACATCGCGGCCGCCGAGTCCCGTAATATAACCGAATACCGGCGGGTGTCCAATTTGGTTGCACAATGCGGCCCTGATTTCTTGGGCAAAGATGCCGCTGGCGCCGAATGAAAAATTTCGGTCTACCACGGCGACTTTTTGAACCGATCCGAGGTGTTCTCGGATCAAATCCGTTGGAAAGGGCCGAAACATCTTCAGCTTGAGCATCCCGACCTTTTCTCCCTGTGAACGAAGATCGGAAACAACCTTTCGGCAGGTACTGGCCGCAGTTCCCGTGACCACCATTATCACCTCGGCATCGTCGCAATGGACCCTTTCCATTGGACCGTATGATCGACCGAATATTGCTGCAAATTCCTGTTCGATCCGGGTAAAAATATCCGGAACCAGTTCCATGGCTTTCTGGATGTCGTGTCGCATCTCCATATAGACGGTGGGGGGGGACATCTGGCCCATGGCAAACGGATGAGCGGTGTCCAGTTCGATTCGGGGTGAAAACGTCGGCAGAAAGCGGTCCACCAAATCTTGATCCGGCACATCCACCGGCTCGAAGGTGTGGGAAAGGAAGAACGCATCCAGGACCACCATCACCGGCAGATTGATGGTTTCCGCGAGCCGATACGCCTGTAGCGTCGTATCAAAAACATCCTGACCATCCTCGCAATAGAGCTGAATCCAGCCGGTATCCCGCTGGGCCAGGCTGTCTGTCTGATCCATCCATATGTTCCATCCCGGAGCCAAGGCCCGGTTGACTTCAGCCATGATAATGGGCAGACGGGCTGCTGAAGCCCAGTGCAGGAGCTCGTGCATCAGCGCCAGTCCCTGGGAAGAGGTTGCCGTGAAGGTCCGGGCCCCGCCACTTGAAGCACCGATTACGGCAGCCATGGCAGAATGCTCGCTTTCTACCAATAAAAAGCGGGCGTTCATGGTCCCGTCGGAGCAATATTCCGATAACGCCTCGACAATGTGGGTCTGGGGTGTAATGGGATATGCGGACATCACCTGCACCTTTGCCAGCCTTACAGCTTCGGATACCGCATGACTCCCCTCCAAAAGCTTCTTCATACTTCCACCTCCAAGGCCATGGCATTACGTGGACATTCCACGACGCAAATTCCACATCCTTTGCAATAATCGAGATTAATCCGCCGGTGATCGTCTTGGAGGTTCACGGCAACTTCAGGGCAGAATATTCGGCAATTGTCACACCCATTGCAGATGCCGCAGTTGAAGCAGCGCCGAGTCTCTTGGCTGACCTGACGGCGGGTGAACGTTGTTTCGATTTCATCGAAAGGGTTCATCTGTTCGCTCAAAGAAGGCGATTCAGTTTCGATCCGAGGTGCCGTCGAAAAATAATCGACGTTAATATCTTCATACGATACCATGTCCGGGTTTCTGGAGGATCGATTTCCGTCCATGTAACGCTCCATGGAGAGGGCCGGCCCGTTGCCGACGAGACAGGAATTGAGACGGTCTGAAATGGCATTCACCCCTTTTTTAAAAAAGGTGTCCAGGGCCATGGCCGATTGTTTCCCTGAAGCGATAGCATCTGCAACGCTCTTTGTCGGGTTGGTCAGGTCTCCGCCAAATAGAAGCGGCGGGTTATTTGCCATAAACGCACAGTGGCTGAGGTGCACGATGTCGGCATTTTCTTCCGAAGGAATTTGCCATGGCTTCGAGGGTTCCGCACCGATGGCGGTGAAAATCCTCTGGACCCGAAGCGCTTGGGTGATTTCACCGTCCGGAACCACCCGGGCTCTACCGGTGTCTGTTTCCAACCTGCTGGGTTTCATCGGTTGCAGGGTTAAAACATATTCGCCGTCGTCTGGTGCAATACTGGACGGTGCGAGCAGTTCCATGATTTTGACGCCTTCTTTTACGGCGGTTTCCACCTCGGATTCAAATGCCGGCATATCCTGTTTTCGTCGACGGTACACCAGTATGGCCTTCACCCCGAGACGGACAAGGGAGCGGGCAACGTCGATGGCCGTATTGCCGCCCCCGATAACCGCGGCGGTTTTCTCGTTAAAAGATTCGGTTTTTTCCGTGCGCATTCTGTTGAGAAAATCGAGGCCGTCTATGGCTATATTTTCCCCGGGGATGTTCATTTTCAAGGATCGGCCGTGACCGCATCCGATGAAAAAGGCGTGGTATCGGTCCTTGGAATTTTCAAGAAAGGTTTGGGTTGCCCGGGTGTTGCAGATTATCTTCACGCCGAGATTTTTTATCCGCTGGATTTCGGCATTTAACACAGCCTCCGGCAAGCGATATCTCGGGATTCCCCACCTTAGAATTCCCCCTGGTTCTGTTTGGGCCTCGAGAACATCGCAGGAATACCCCAGGCGGGTTAAAAAATAGGCGGCGGCCAGGCCCGATGGGCCGGCACCGACAATACAAATTTTTTTCCCGTTATGGGGCAGCTTTTCCAGGGAAAATGAAGCGTTGTCCTTGGCAGCGGTATCGCCGACAAACCGCTCGATGCGGTGTATGGCAATGGGCTCGTCAAGGCCGGAGCGGTTACAGACCGTTTCACACCTGTGAAAACATACCCGGCCGCAGACGGCAGGGAAGGGGTTTTCAAGGAGAATGGCCTCCAGTGCTTCTCGGTATCGCCCCTGGCTCGACAGCATTTCGATCCGGGCAATGTCCTCGCCTGCAGGACAGGCTGCGCTGCACGGTGCCGTCTTTTCGTGGTATGTTGGACGCACAAAGCGCCAGGACCCTGTCTTGTTTAATTCGGTGGAGATATTCGATCGTGATATGAATAATGGTATTTTTTCTGTGAAATTTTGTTCGGTTGTCATGGAGTCCCACAATTGTTTTCCAACGTCCCCAAAAGCGTCACAGCTTCATAGGCCTGCCGGGCTGCCGACACATTCTGGTCGGTTTTAATATGAATTTCACTTTTAATGGCCGCTGTAATCATATCCAGGTGCGGCATTTCCATAACCCTCGCGAAAGCGCCGATCATGGCGGTGTTGATAATCGGCCGGGTGCGGCTTCCGAGACCGTTGTCGACGGCGATTTGATTGGCGTCCACAAAAGCAAGCCGAAAGCCTGAGAAAATGTCCATTGTGTCGGGGAGCTCTTTTAAATTGATCAGAATCGAGCCGCCCTTTTTGAGTCCAGCCATGACATCGACGCGGTCCAGCAGTTTGGCATCTTGAACCACAACATGGTCGGGTGTGTAAATGTTGCTCCGAACCAGAATCTTTTCTTTATCCAGTCTGAGATAGGCTTCCACCGGTGCTCCGCGTCTTTCCACACCAAAAAGGGGGAAGGTTTGTACATAATAACCGGCGTTAAAAAAAGCCTTTGCCAGCAGAATTGATGCGACCACGGTTCCCTGTCCGCCACGACCATGGAAACGAATTTCTTGCATAATTGTTAAGCCCGCTTTGTTAGTGATGAATTTGTATCAAATCTCAAACCTAAATAGATCGTTTCAAATTGCGCCCGAGAAATATAAAGTTAATAATTTTGAATCCCTCAATTGAGGTCAGAGCAATTTTATGACTTGAAAACCTCGGAAAATGCGAATATTATCATTTTGTTTTCTGAAAAGCAAACGATGACTGTCATTATTGTGCTTACAATTCGGGCCAGGTATAAATTTGCTGAAAAGTTTTCTTAAAATATTCGGGTTAAGGGGTGTTGGCCATGCCGGTATATGAATATACCGCCCTTGATACAAAAGGCAAGACCATCTCGGGAATCATCGATGCCGATAGTTCCCGTACCGCCCGCCAGAAACTGCGGGCATCCAGAACCTACCCGGTATCCATTGAAGAAGTCCATGATACGGCCGCCATAAAGGCCCCCAAGACGTTTTCGGCTCTACGCCCATTTACCCGGATCAGACCCCAAGAAGTTTCAATGATGACGAGACAGCTGGCGACCTTGCTGGGAGCCGGCCTTCCCCTGGTACCGGCCATTGCCGCCTTGACATCGCAAACCAGATCTCAATCGTTTAAAAAGATGCTGGCAAAGATCAAGGATTCCATCGTGGAGGGAAACAGCTTTGCACGATCCCTGTCTTTGTTTCCGGGGACTTTTTCGGCGCTGTATATCAATATGGTGACGGCGGGCGAATCTTCGGGAGCCCTTGAAATTGTTTTGGATCGGCTTGCGGATATCACCGAAAAACAGCAGGCCTTAAAAAGTCGCATCCGGTCTGCCATGGCCTATCCTATTTTGATGTCTCTTATCGGAGTGTTGGTTCTATTTCTTCTTCTGACATTTATTGTTCCCAATATTACCTCCATTTTTTCCGATATGAACCAAACGCTTCCGGCGCCAACGCTTTTTTTAATCAGAATCAGTGATATTTTCAAAATGTACTGGTGGATCATCTTGATCGGGATCGCCGGCGCCGTATTTATTCTACGGCGCATTAATAAAACCGTCAAAGGCAGATACCTTTTCGATAAAATAAAACTTTTATTGCCCCGATTCGGACTCCTGGTCAAAAAACTGGCGGTTGCGCGGTTCTCACGCACCCTCGGGTCCCTCCTTGAAAATGGTGTTTCCATGCTGTCCGCCCTTGGGATTGTAAAGAATATCGTCGGCAATGCGCTCATCGCCGATGCCATCGAAGATGCTTCAAAAGAAGTCGGTAAAGGGAAGGGGCTGGGGCCTGCTTTGGCGGAAAGCAAACTATTTCCGGATCTTTCCATTCAGATGATCCAGGTTGGAGAACAAAGCGGTAAACTGGAGGAAATGTTGGATAAAGTTGCAGATGTTTTTGAAAATGAAGTGGAAACGAGCATAATGACCATGACATCACTTCTGGAACCTGTTATGATTCTGATTATGGCCGTCATTGTGGGTTTCATCGTCCTTTCCATCTGTCTGCCGATTTTTGAAATGAGCCAGCTTGTCCGATAAG
>JAHECI010000024.1:13871-19404 GCA_024641825.1 Desulfobacterales bacterium
CTCGGGATTCTTGCCGGGCTTATTATACCCAGGATCATGGGACGCCCTGAAGAGGCAAAACGTCTCAAAGCCAATTTGCAGATCGAGAGCCTGGAAACGGCCCTCAAATTGTATAAACTCGATAACGGCATGTATCCGGATACGGAGCAGGGACTGCAGGCACTGGTCGAAGAGCCCGAGGCCGGGACGCTGCCGAAGAACTGGCGTAAAGGCGGATATCTGGAAAAAGGCAGGGTTCCGAAAGATCCATGGGGCAATGAATTTGTCTATCTTTCGCCCGGAGTTCACGGCGAATACGACATTATTTCATATGGCGCAGACGGAGTTTCGGGGGGTGATGAAAAAAACAAGGATATTAACAACTGGGAGATTGAATCGTAATAACAGCGCCCTCCCTGTCCCCGTGTTTCACCCACATGTATTCAATCTTGAAAAACCTGCTCCTCTGGGCCAGGACAGAAACAATTGGCTATGCCGGTAAATTATTCCAGCCTTCCAGCCACGTGCAATGAGGTGTTAATCACACCCCTAAGGGGTGAAACCAAAGCCGGGTCCTCCGGGCCCGGATTCTTTTCTTTAATAAATCATTATGGTTGGTTCCGAACGTATCAAAGGCTTCACGCTTATCGAGCTCGTCGTTGTTGTCGCCCTGATCAGTATTATGCTTTTTTTGGCAATTCCCAGGTTTCAGAGCGATTTTCTTACAGACAGCACCAAAAAGGTTTCGCGCTGGATTCTGTATAAGGTTCCCGCGTTAAAAGAAAATGCGTTTCGAAAGCAAAAGAAATATGTGCTGCACGTGGGGATCGATTCCGAAAAAATGTGGATAACCCATGACGGCATGTCAGACGAAGAGCTTCAAGATGCGGAATCGGATGCCTACACACTTCCGGGCGACATAAAGTTCCAGGATGTCGAATTTCCGGATGAAAACATAATATCTGCGGGCCGGGCGGATATTTATTTTTATGAAAAAGGATACTCTGATAAAGCGATTATCCATATGGTCCATGATGATGACCGTCGATTGTCCTTTCTCATAGAACCTTTTCTGCCCCGGGTTTATTTATACAATAAATATGTAGGGTTTGAAGATTCATAATGGTCTTTTTTAATACATACGCCTGTTTTTTAAGCAACGTTCGGACAGCGTCAAAAAACATTCCCCGAGGTCGGCGGACAGCGTGAAAAAGATACCTACCGGGAACCAGATGCGATCCATAAGAAGGGTCCGGCCCGACACTGGTCGCCCGCAATCTAAAGCGGGTTTTACCCTGCTTGAAATCATGGCCGCCATTTCCATCATCGCGATTGTTCTCGTAACGGTATATCGACTGCATGCCCAGACCCTCTCCATGAACTATTCTGCAAGGTTCTATACGACAGCCCCCATGTTGGCCCAAAAAAAGATGGTTGAAATTGAATCAGAAGGTCGGGAGAATATGTCAGGCGATTCCGGTGAGTTCGGGGATGAATTTCCAGGTTACCGCTGGCAAGTTACCGTGGAGGATGTTGAATCAAAAGCACTGGGCAAGGCTGCTGAAAATCTAAAAAAAATCGATATCCTCATAACTTTGAACAACGATGAATTCACGTACCGTGTAAGAACCTACAAATTCTTACAGGATTGAGGATTATGGGATGACTCAAAACCGGCAAACACGGCGCCTGAAATCCAATATCGATCCCCCTCATCCGGCCCGGGGCTTTACGCTCCTGGAAATTATGATTGCGATTTTTATTTTTGCCGTTGTTCTTACAACCATATTCGCTTCCTTTAATGCCTTGTTTTCAGGGAACGAGACCATCGAACAGGGCACTGCATCTTATGAAATGGCCCAAAACTGTCTTAGCCGGATGATGATCGATCTGGAATCGATCCATATATCACTACCTCCGGAATACTCGCCGCAGACGGTTGCCGATTCACATGACCTTTACCGGATGGTCGGGGAGATGGTCGATATTCAGGGGCGTGAATTTCCAAAACTCAGATTTACGTCCCTGTCCCACATCGCCTTTGGTGGAAAAACACAAAACGGAATTGCAGAAATCGTCTATTACGTTCAAATCGAAGGGGATGATCGTTACCTGTTGAAACGTGCAGACAACCTGCATCCTTATCCTTCGTTCGAAGAAAAGGCCGGTGATCCGGTATTGTGTAAAGACCTTAAGTCTCTGACCGTAAAATATTATGACGAAAATGGCACTGAATACGATCTGTGGGACTCCGATGCCGAAGCGTTCGGATATTCCACACCCAGAGCCATCCGGATAAAGCTCGAATTGGCTTCAGTGTCACAGCCCCTGTTGTTTGAAACCATGGTAACACTTCCGGTTTTCAGGGAGAAGAAAAAATGAGACCTCTTGGGAACAACCGTGGCGTCGCCCTTCTCGTTACCTTGGCCATTATTGCGATATTGATTCCGGTAACACTGGAGATGAACCGGAAGATGCTCTCAGCGGTCTTTTCCGCGGCCGGAACCAGAGATCGCATGACGCTGCTGAATATGGCGTCATCCGGCATAGAAATAGGGAAAGCGATGCTGGTAAAAGATAAAAATGATTCCGACATTGATTCGCTTCAGGAAGACTGGGCGGAATCTGAAAAAATCTCCGAAGTCTTAAAGGACATCCCCTTTGAAAACGGGACGATCGCCTTGTCCATCGGTGATGAACTCGGTAAAATTCAGATCAACAGCCTTGTTAAATATCCCCATGGACACCAATTTAACGAACCCCAAAGGATTATGTGGGAGCAATTTTTAAACGGTTTAATGTCTCAGAATGAAGTGTTTGAGGCGATAGAACCGTTGACCATCATAAATTCGGTCAAAGACTGGCTCGATTCCGGAGATGATGATGCCATCACGGGACTGAATGGCGCAGAGTCAGACTATTATCAGGATCTCGACCCGCCGTACACCTGCAAAAACGGTCCGATTACCCATATCGGCGAACTTCCGCTCATCAGGGGAATTACACCGGAGCTGTTGAAAGGTGCCGGGGGGGTGCCGGGACTCTCGGACTATATTACGGTTTTTGGAATGGGCAAAGCCGGAGACAATACGTTTACCTATGAAGGAAAAATAAATATCAATACTGCGGATCTTCCGACACTTGCGGCCATCCTGCCTTTCGGGAGTGAATCCCTGGCGCAGGCAATTTACGAATACCGGCAAGAAACCTCCGACTCCGAATATATCCACGACCTTTCAAGCCCGACCTGGTATAAAAGTGTTCCCGGGATGGGGGATATCAACATCGGTTCAAACCTTATCACAACGTCCAGTGATTTTTTTCGAATAGAATCTGTTGCAACGTTAAACGAGATGAAAGTGAAAATAAAAACCGTGGTGAGAAGAGAAAAAAACCAAGAAACGGGAAAATGGACCTGCAAGGTCTTGCGGTGGGAAACAGAGTAGAACTAAAAAAGGGAGAGGTTTGACTTGACAAAATAATCATAACCTACTATAATTACGAATATTTTAATTTAAAGAAAGCTATGAAAAGAAAGATACTTGGACTAGATATACGACAGGATGCGGTTTCAGCGGTTCTAATAAAGAGCGGCATCAAGGGGGCTGCCATAGAGGCCCATCTTCATGTTCCCCTGTCCGACCGAAAAGCGGATGAAACCGACTGGGTTGCCCCACTTGAAACCATTGTGAAAAAAATGGATATATCCGATTCCGTCTGCGTGGCGTCTTTGCCTGCCGATGAGATATCCTATCGAAATATCCAGGTCCCGTTTAAGGGGCAAAAAAAAATTAAAAAAATTCTGCCTTATGAGCTGGAGCCGACCTTTCCGTTTCCCACAGATGACCTGATCATCGATTTTATTACCGTAAAACTACCGGATACTATAAATGATAACAACCTTATCGCCGCTGCAGTAGAAAAATCGAAGCTCCAATCCTTTTTAGATACCCTCGCCACGTTCAATATTGCGCCCGAGACGGTGACCGTTGGCGGCTATCCCATTGCAGTGTGCCTGACCCATTTTTTAGACAACCGAAAGAATTGGCTCGTGGTCGACATAGACAGCAACAAGGTCGCTATATTTATTATGTTGTCCGGCGGGATTTGCCTGATACGTTCTGTTCCCATTCGGTCAGATGGCCGTTCGTACAAGATAAAATCCCTTTGCAGCACCATACGGCAGACACACGCTGCATTGGAAAAGATGATTGGATCAGAATTCGATCCGGAGGGTCTGTTCATTACCGGATGCGGCCTGGATGATTTGGGGTTTGAACAGGACATGGCACAGGCATTGGGATTGCCCATCCACCGGATAGACCTTTTGCGGGATACCGATCTTATAAAACATCAAGATCCGCCAAAATCCTGGGTTCCCTTCCTCATGGACAATGCCCTTTCATTGGCGCTTTTGGAAGTTGCGGGTGAAGATAGATTAAATTTTCGAAAAGGCCCCTTTGCTTCAAAAAAGTTCTGGGAGGAAAATAAAAAAGGTTTGATTCAAACCGGAATTATCCTTGCCCTGGTGGTGGCATTGGCGTTTTTCAACGTCTTTATCGACTCATATTTTATGGGGAAAAGGCTGGCCCGTCTGGACCATCAAATCACAGAAATCTTTACTTCGACATTTCCGGATGTTAAAAAAATCGTCGATCCGGTTCAACAAATGCGGATAAAAGTAGCGGCGGTCAGAAAAAAGATGTTGTTTTCGGGAGAAGGCGAAACACCGATACGGGCCATTGATATTCTTAACAATATCAGTCAACGTATTCCGAGCGAAACGGACGTTACCCTTACACGGATGGTGATAGGATCGGAAAACGTCGTTATTTCAGGGGATACCGACACCTTTAACTCCGTGGACACGATAAAGAGCCGGCTGGATCAGGTAGATGCTTTTAAAAAAATAACCATCAGTTCCGCCAATATCAACAAATCGGATAACCGGGTGCGTTTTAATCTGAAGGTCACATTTTGAAAAGCTGTTGCCCAAACATTAATTCCTTATATTTATGTCCAAGAACCGAGAATAGACGGCACATATGTTGAGAAAGCTGACAAAAAGAGAGCGCGTCGCAATTTATGGGTTATCCGGGGTTGTCTGCCTGTTTATTGTTGTTCGATTTATCGTGTTCCCATCCATCGACAAAAGGGACCGTCTCAAAAGGGTACTCCAGGTTAAAGCAGAAAGCCTTGAAGAGATGATCGCTCTAAAGGCCGAGTACAGTGCCCTCAACCAGCGAGCAAATTTGTCCAGGATGCGTTTGGAAAACAGGAAAAAAGATTTCACCCTGTTTTCTTTCCTCGACAGACTGACCGGTGTGGCGGGGATCAAAGAGCGTGTAACGTACATGAAGCCTTCAACAAGCGTTCAGAAAGACAGCCCGTACAAAATATCCCAGGTGGAAATGAAACTCCAGAGCCTGACAATGGAGCAGTTGACCACGTACCTGCATATGATCGAAACATCAACAAACATGGTCTACATAAAAAGGCTTTCCATCTTAAAGACCGGGAACCAAGAGGGGTTTATCGACGCGGTTTTACAGGT
>JAHECI010000258.1 GCA_024641825.1 Desulfobacterales bacterium
GTGAAAAGGCCATAGCCATTGGACAGTATGTGGTAGCATCGGGGATCTACACGGTCTTTGGGTATCATATGCCTCTGGACGGCGCGCCCGAGTTCAAGGATTACCTGTACCGAGAGCTTGAAAACATCTACGGCGGGATGTGGGATTGTGAACCGGATCCGGTGAAACATGCCCACAAGATGATCGCCCACATCGATAAAAAACGCAAAGCACTCGGCATCGACAAAGCCCGGGACAGGGTCCTCATGGATATGGCCGACCGCCGGGAAATGGAGGCCAAATTTCAGCAAGCCTAACCCTGTAAAATGAATTAAACCGTGAGGTGAAAACAGATCCTCAACGAAGGAGGAAAGCATGTCTAAATTAGTCGCGTTTGCTGCCATACAGGGCGGCTACAATGTTGTTTCACAGGTCGAAGGAGAATTGAGAAATGCTCTGGAAACCTATAGTGCAGATACCAAGGTTGAGTTCCCCAACACCGGGTACTATCTGCCGGTGATTTACTCACTTTTGGGCTACAAGGTTGAAACCCTGGAAGATCTTCAAAAACCGATGAAATTTGCCCGGGGGCTGCTCCCGCCCCATATCAAGCGGGTGAATCATCTGCCGTACCTGGGTCCCCTTCTGGATGCCGGCATGGCGGCGATTTTTGCATATGAAATCAAGGAAGGAATTCGAAGTGTTACGGATCCTGATTTCTACTATCCCCACGAAGACCCGGACATAGAGGCCGGAAAAATCTGGTTGGGACCGGCCGACGATGTTATTTTGCGAAAAAGAGGGGTTGAATTTGTGGACGGAAGCGCTCCCGGATTTGCTGCCATCGTCGGGGCATGTCCCACACCCGAGATCGCCAAGATGATCGTCGAAGACTACCAGTTGAAGAATCTTTATATCTTCTGTGCATCCGGACACAATGGAACATCGGTCATCGATCAGCTTCTGGAAGCCGGCGTCCAGGTGGGATGGAACACCCGAATCGTACCTTTCGGGCCGGATATTTCATCCGCCGTATTTGCACTGGGATTTGCCAATCGGGCGGCCATGGCATTCGGCGGGGTTCAGCCCGGTGACTATAAAAAGATTCTTATGTACAACAAAAACAGAATTTTTGCGTTCGTTAACGCCTTCGGTGAAATCGGAACCCGCTGGGCATGTGCGGCGGCCGGATGTGTCAACTGGGGTTTCCCGACCCTGGCGGATACGGATGTTCCCGAGATTCTGCCCACCGGTATCTGTACTTACGAGCATGTGGTGCCCAATGTACCCCATGATGAAATCTGCCAGAGATCGGTGGAGGTCCGCGGGCTTAAGGTTCATGTTACCGAGATCGATATTCCATTGTCATTTGGTCCGGCCTTTGAGGGCGAGCGGGTCAGGGGCAAGGATCTTTATGCCCAGTGCGGCGGCGGCAAGACCCAGGCCACAGAGCTTTGTAAAATGGCCGATATGAAAGGGATCGATGACGGCAAGGTCGAGTTGATCGGCCCGGACGTCACCGAACTCAAAGAAGGGGAGACCTTTCCCCTGGGCATCTATATTCAGGTGGCAGGCCGTGAATTTCAGGAAGATTTTGAACCGATACTCGAGCGTC
Organism: Desulfobacterales bacterium; assembly: GCA_024641825.1. GTDB lineage: Bacteria > Desulfobacterota > Desulfobacteria > Desulfobacterales > UBA11574 > JAAXQD01. The sequence continues at coordinate 1,595 of JAHECI010000258.1, forward strand.
AGATCCATCATTTGATAAATTACATCCAGGGGATCATGCATATCGGTCAGCGGGACATCGCCTGGATCCGGGTCAGTAAATCGGCCATGGAAAAAGGGTTCACCTTGAAGGATATCGGTGTGGTTCTGCATGCCAAGTTCCATCAGGATTTTGGAAATATTCTCGATAAAGTCCAGGTTACTCTCTACACCAAGCCGAAGGATGTGGAAAAATTGACCGAAAGGGCCCGGGCTGAATACAAACACCGGGACGAGCGGGTCGAGAACATGACCGACGAAGCAGAAGAGATTTACTACTCCTGCACCCTGTGCCAGTCTTTTGCACCCAACCATGTCTGTACCGTGAGTCCCGAGCGAACCGGTCTTTGCGGTGCTTACAACTGGATGGACTGCAAGGCTTCCTTTGAGATCAATCCCACCGGACCGAACCAGCCCATCGAAAAGGGCGAGACCCTCGATCCGGTGCTGGGCCAGTGGAAAGGGGTCAATGATTTTGTTTCCAAAGCATCCAGGGGCAACATCACCCATTACAATTTCTATTCCCTGGTTCATGATCCCATGACCACCTGCGGATGCTGCGAAGCCATTGCCGCCTTGCTGCCGTCGTGCAACGGCGTCATGACCGTGGGCCGGGATTATATGGGTGAAACCCCCTGCGGCATGAAGTTTACCACCCTGGCCGGTGTCATGGGGGGTGGGGCCTCTTCGCCGGGTTTTGTGGGCCATTCCAAGTATAATATTACCCAGCGCAAATTCCTCGTCGGTGACGGCGGTCTGCTGCGGATGGTCTGGATGCCCAAGGGTTTGAAGGAAGAACTCAAAGAGCGTCTCCTGAGACGGGGTGAAGAACTCGGTGTTCCGGATTTGTACGATAAGATCGCTGATGAGACCGTGGGGACCAGCGAAGAAGAGATTCTGCCTTTCCTTGAAAAAGTCGGCCATCCGGCGCTTTCAATGGATCCGATAATCGGATAACTGATAAAGACAAAGGTTTAAGGAGCGCCATAGGGCGGCTCCTTAAACCTGATACTTTAATATCAAAACCTGAAACTCGATCGATTAAAATAAGGAGAGGAGAGAAAAATGGCATTAACCGGTATTCAGATTTTCAAACTCCTGCCGAAAACCAACTGTAAGGAATGTGGGGTTCCCACCTGCCTTGCTTTTGCCATGAACCTGGCATCCGGGAAGGCTGAACTCGACGCCTGTCCCTATGTATCCGACGAAGCGAGAGCGCAGCTTGCCGAGGCTTCGGCACCTCCCATCCGACCCGTTGCTCTGGGGCAAGGTGTCCGGAAGACAAAAACCGGCGGTGAAACCGTTATGTACCGTCATGAAAAGACCTTTTTCAGCCCGACGCCCGTCGGTGCTATGGTGGGGTCAGATATTTCCGAGTCCGATCTTGAAGCCAAATTGAAAATATGGAATGCGTTCCAGTTCGAGAGAGTCGGATTTAATCTCAGGCCCGAGTTGGTGGCCGTAAAAGATGTAAACGGCGATAAGGATGCCTTTGCGGCAACGGCCAAAACCATTGCCGAAACATCGGAATTTAACGTGGTTTTGATGTCCGAAGATGCCGACGTTATGGCGGCCGGAATCGACGCCTGTAAATTCAAACGTCCTTTGATATATGCCGCAACTGAAAGTAATCTCGATGCCTTTGGCGGGCTTGCCAAAGAGAATGGTTTGCCGTTGGCGGTCAAAGCCGATTCGGTTGAAGGGTTGATCCCTTTGACAACCAAGTTGATGGAAATGGGCCTCAAAGATCTGGTCATCGATTCCGGCGCCAGAGAGATCAAGCAGGCGTTTGAGGACCAGATTGTCATCCGCCGTGCAGCCCTCAAGTCTTTGAACAGGGCCCTGGGTTTTCCAACCATTACGTTTCCGTGTGAAATGGCATCGAATCTGGACATGGAAACGGTCATCGCCGCCATGTTTATTGCAAAGTACGGCGGCATCACGATTCTGTCGGATTTTAAGGGGGGAAGCCTTTTCTCTCTGTTGGTGGAACGGTTGAATATTTTTACCGACCCACAAAGACCCATGACCGTGACAGAAGGGATCTATGAAATCGGCAATCCGGATGAAAATTCTCCGGTTTTGGTGACCACCAATTTTGCGTTGACTTACTTTATTGTATCCGGCGAAATTGAAGGGAGCAAGGTTCCGTCCTGGCTGCTGATCAAAGACTCTGAAGGACTGTCCGTTCTAACTGCATGGGCTGCCGGAAAATTTTCCGGCGACGATGTGGGCATGTTTGTCAAAAAATGCGGCATAGCGGATAAGGTCAAACATACGGAAGTGATTATCCCAGGTTATGCGGCCGCTATTGTCGGTGACATGGAAGAAGAATTGCCTGGCTGGACCATTACCGTGGGACCGAGAGAAGCCGCGCATATTCCGGCATTTCTCAAGTCCAAATAATAATGGCATAAAAGCTTGCCGGATGGAGAATATCCATCATATTCAATGTGTTAAGACCCGATGAGATATAGTTAGTCAAGGGGCATGCCCCGAAAACATCAGGCAGTTGCCGATAAAGGAGGGAGGTCATATGTTACTTTTAGGTGAAAGTTTAAACGTCATATCTACAAAGATCGGCAGGGCATTCAAGGAGCGTGATCCCAAGCCGATTCAGGAAGAAGCCCTTTTCCAGAAGGGGAAAGGGATGGATTTTATCGACATCAACCTCGGCCCTGCCAAAAAAGAGGGGCATGAGCTGATGCCATGGGTGGTTGAAGTGGTGCAGGAGGTGGTGGACGATATCCCGCTGGTTTTGGACACATCCAATATTGATGCCATCGCGGCCGCCCTCAAGGTTTGTAAACTTACGCCCATTATCAATTCGATCATGTGTCGTCCGGAACGCTATGAGAAGATGATTCCTCTGGCGGCGGAATACAATGCCGATTTTGTGGCACTTCTGTGGGGTCCTGATGGCCTGCCGCGGGATGAGAATGAACGTGCGGCCCTTAGCGTTGAGCTTCTGTATGCGGCCAATGAAGCCGGAATCCCCAATGAGAAGATCTGGGTGGACGGCATTGTCACTCCGGTGAACATCCAGCAGCCCCAGGCCATCAGCCTAATGGAATTTCAGGGGATGCTCCAGGATATCGCTCCCGGTGCCCGGAGCACCTGCGGGCTGTCGAATATATCCAACGGTCCCCCCGATCATCTGCGGCCGATTCTTAACCAGACGTATATGGTCATGCTTCAGAAGTACGGTATGGAGTCGGTGATTGCCGATCCGATGGACGATCAGCTGATTTCCATTGCCCGGGGCGAGCGCCAGGATATCGTGGACTTGATTTACGGCGTTATGGACGGCGACGAGCCGGATATGAGCAGTCTTTCAAAAGAGATGCAGGATTATGCCAAAACCACCACTGTCATCCTTGGAAAGTCTCTCTACTCGGATTCATGGCTTGACCTCTAATTG
>JAHECI010000025.1 GCA_024641825.1 Desulfobacterales bacterium
AAAACAAACAAATAACAATGACCGAAATTCAAAATCCCAAACAAAATAAATAATCGCTCACGCGGCGCAAGCACCTGCGCTGCGCGTTGAACCGGTTTTGAATTTGTGATTTGTAATTTGAAATTTATTTGTAATTTGGTGCTTGGAATTTGTGATTTTAGACACAAAACTCCAAGGCAGAGCCATCTATCTCTGACCGGGTCCAGAGGACCAGGTTTTTCAAGGTTAAATAAATAAGGAACGCCTTATCACAAAATGAATAAAACCCGTTCAAGTATTTTATTGATCGTTGTGTTGCTGGGTGCCGGAATGTTTCTCATGGGATGCAGACCGGAACCTTTGCCGGCGCCGAATCATACCCCGGAAGATCGTCTCTTCGTTGAGTTTATGGAGAAAAACCTCGGTACCGACTGGTACGGAATTTATCTGCAGAAGCACAAGGTCGGTTATCTGGAAAGCACGGCCGCCCGTGAAACCAGTCCCCATGGAACCCGCTATAAAATTCAACTCTCAGGAACCGTACAGATTCTCTCTGAGGCTGAAATCGATGAGATAAAAATAGAATCCATTGCGGCATTCAGTGCACGGCCGCCCTTTTCCCTGGAACTTTACGCAGACAGAGTAATTCATAAAGATGATTTTTCTGAAATCAAAATTATGCGCACCCCGGAAGGCTATCAAGCCAAAATTACCCGGGGCAAAGAAACAGAGTCCCGCTTTATGGGGCCCCTGGATTACACCCTTAAAGATTATACCGCCGTACAAAAATGGATCCTCCGGAAGCCCGCTAACGGTGCCGAAATTGAATATCCCCATCTCGTTTTGGAGACACTCACATTGGAAAGGAACCGATCCCGCATCATGGGGATTCACGAATCCTTGACTGCCGGCGTCAAGACCATCTTTTACGACGTCCTCACAACAGACGCTCATGGGCTCGACGTAAAAGAAGTATTCGGTGCCGATGGAAGGGCCTATCGCATTGTCCTGGGCGGGCTGTTTGAATGTCGGCTCGAACCCCAAGCACTGGCGACCCGGATCGACAAAACCATCGATTTGTTCCTCAGAAATATGGTTTCTATCGATCGGCCCTTGGGCCATTCCGAAACAATGACCCTTTTAAAGCTGTCCCTGGACAATTCCTCGGGAAAGCTTCTCGGCAATGCTCCGGGTCAGTCGATTACACGGAACCGGGCCGATGGATCCATCGGGATAACCCTAAACCCCAAGGGAGACCCTTGGGTCATGGCCACCGACGAAGAGATCAAAAAAAACCTGACGGCCACCCTCGATATTCCCGCAAACCATCCCATTGTCATCGATTTGGCCCAACATGCGGTGGACGGTGTTGACACGGTTTCTGAAAAGGTGTCCCGATTGGTGGAATTCGTCGAACACTATATCCAAGACGATTATACGGCCAACCCGTTGACCCTCATGGATATCATCGAAAAAAAGAAAGGCGACTGCAGTGAACATGCCAAATTGTTTACCGCATTGGCCCGGGCATTGGGGATTCCCTGCCGTACCGTCGGTGGGTTGATATACCTGGGTGACGCGTATCAGGCCTTTGGCCTGCACGCCTGGAATGAGGTGGTCATGGGGGGCGTGTGGGTGCCGGTGGATCCCACATGGGGACAAACCGCCATCGACGCAACCCACATCCGCTTTCCGGTGGAGATATCCAAGGAATGGCAGATCATGGCCGCCATTCCGGATATGAAGATGGCGGTTCTACACGTCGAACATCGAAAGTAAAGAATCCGGGTCCATCAAAGATCCCGCCACGCGGGGAATGATGGCGTAGTGGAGTGATGGGTTGAAAAAAATTGTTTTCCTATTACTCCAACACTCCATTATTCCAATATTCCAGCTTACCGATTGGGTTGGCACAGCCGTTGTTTTTAACTCCCGAAATACGGGACAGGCATGGCCCGTCGACGATCCTGCATCGCGGGGGAAACGCAGGTTCTGCAAGATTAAATATATCAGTCTTTTACACAGGCTTTCATTCGGGGAAGAAATTCATCGGGTTCGATATCCCATCCCACAAATGCCAGTCGTGTTTCGGATGTCCCCTCCCCCTCCCAAGGTTCCCATTGGGTTTTACCGCCCACTGAATTGATCATCAGGGTCCGGTCGCCAAAATTCACCACCCCTTTCAACCGAAAAAGCTCCCAGGGCATTTCCTCGACAAACCGGTTAAATGCAGTTTCATCCATCGGAGAAGATTCTGAAAAAGAGAAGGTCACATAGTTCGTATCCGCATATATTTTTTCCTGGTAGCGGCCGGTTCCGGTTTTACTGTCGAAATAGGGAAAAATTCCAAGGTCATCGGGTCGAATTTCAGATCGATTTCCGGGGGATGGATTCTTCCCCACATCCAAGGTCCCGGATTTGAGCCATACAACATCCGGCTCAATCCTGCACTTCACTGCGGGAATCACTTGTGAGCCGGGTATCATTTCGTGAATCTCTTTTAGATATTGCGGGATGTCATCTTTTTCAAGGAGATCTGTTTTGTTCAAAATAATCGTGTCGGCCTGTTTCAGCTGGCGGAAAAAGAGCGTTCCGAAAACATCCCGAACCGTCCAGCATTCTGCGTCCATCACCGTAAGGGTTTTATAAAGTTCGACGCGGTCTTTAAAGTCGGCATCTGCAATGACCCGCGAGACCGACTCCGGATCCGCGACCCCGGTGGCTTCGATCATAATATACCGCGGCTTGAACCGTTCCAATATTCCTTCGATGGATTCCTGCAAATCGTCGCTCATGGAACAGCAAATACAGCCGCTGGTGAGTTCCACAATGTCCGTGCCCAGATTCTTGAGCAACATGCCGTCGATGCCCACCTCGCCGATTTCGTTCATAATGATGACGGTGTCCGACATGTCGGCATCCAAAGACATAATATGTTTTAATAGCGTTGTCTTTCCGGATCCCAAAAAGCCTGATAAAAGGATTATTTTTACTTTTTCGTTCATAGTTGTTTCAAAAAAAAGACCGTATCGCATCTATAAACGGTTTTTTCATGGGGTATAAAAACGTTGGATTATAATGTGATTATAAACACTGAACGATTCACGCATGTGAACTTAAACGATAGATATGTTTTCATTAAAGTGGGATGTTAAAGGCACTTGTTGTGATTCGCCGACTCATAGATAGGCTTTGGAATCAGCCATCGTCTTGGCAAAAAACTCACGTCTCATTCGGGAGGATTCCGCCGGAGACACCCATTTTAAAGCAGCGGTTGTGCATCCTGTCACACATGCCGGTTCAAGTCCTTCATCGATTCTATCTTTGCAGTAGTCGCACTTAAATACTTTTCCGGTCTCCGGATTCCATTGCGGCGTACCCCAGGGACAGGCCGTAATGCAGGATTTGCAGCCGACACACAAAGCCGCATCCACGAATACGATCCCATCCTTGGCCCGCTTTTGCATGGCGCCGGTGGGACATGCCGAGACACACCAGGGTGCCTCGCAATGAAAACAAGGCATAAATACGAAATTGATTCTGGGAATGCCTCCCGACAGTCTGGGGCCCACGGGAATGATCGAGCAGAAAGCCGGGCCAACCGGTATGTCGTTTTTTGTCTTGCAGTGCACTTCGCAAGCGCAGCATCCGATACATCTTTTCTTATCCTGATATAAATAGTAACTACTCATAGGACTTGCTCCTTCCTTATCTCGCCTCAAACCTTTCTCACACGAACAAAACAACTCGCGATGGGACAGTTACCCCCGACAGTTACTTCCAACAACCCCTTCATAAAAACATTGTCTCTCATGCCCTTCTTATAGGCTCTGGTTTGAAAGGGGATCTCGCGACCATAGCCGTGCAGGGTGTAGACCACTTCCGGGTGTATGTAGTCGCTTACAGCTGCGCGCACGGTCTGGGAGACGCCGTCGCAGGAAACCTCCACAAGATCGTTATCCTCGATTTCGAGCTTTTTGGCCTCGTCGCTGTTTATCCAGAGCCGGTTTTCGGATTGGATCTCGTTAAGATATCGATTGTTCAGGGTGGTCCCCTGGGTATGAACCGCAACTTTGCCGGTAATAAGCCTGAAGTTGCCCTCAGGAGGCGGCTCCGGGCTTTCATAAGGCGGAAAAGAGGGAATTCCGTTCTCCTCCAGTATGCTGGAAACGAATTCGAGCTTTTTGGACGGCGTTTTAAAAAGGAGATCTGTCTTGCGATCGAAAAGAATCTGTTTTGGGGTAAGTTCCACGAATCCTTTCTCGTCGAAGTCCGACAGTTTAACGCCCATATCCTCCAGTTGCCAGGTCATCAGTTCCTCGATCGAATTATAGGGAAAATACTGGCCGATTCCCAGACGCTCGGCAAGCTGTTTGATGATCCACCATTTGGGCTTACTGTCATATCTCGGTTCCACTGCCTGTTGTCGAATCCAAAGGGCCGGTTTCGGTCCGCCCTTGACGATCACCGGATCGGTCCTTTCAAGGTACATGGCCTCGGGAAGTATCACGTCCGATATCCATCCGATATGGCTGAAATTAATATCCACCGAGACCAGCAGATCCAACTTCATCAGCGCTGCCTTGAACGCTTCCGGATCGGGGAATGAAGAGAGTGGATCGAATCGGTAGCAGATGAATGCTTTTACCGGATACGGGTCTTCGTTCAATATGGCGTAAGGAAGCATCTGACCCAGCCCGTAATCAGGGGACAGATGTTTATACTTCCATCCAATGCCATCGAAGCGCTTTTTGTCCACCTTGGGCGGCAGGTTTGCGAACTTTCTGAGGGGCTTGAAACCGCAATGGGTCTCATTTTTATTGAAAAGCAGACCGCCGGGTGCCTCGTAGGCGCCCAACAGGCCGTAAAGAATGTAGATGGAACGCCGGAAATAATAGTCATCGGCACTGCGAGCCGTCATCCACCCCTGATTCAGTATGACAGCCGGTTTGGCATCGGCCAGTTCATGTGCTATCGTGATGATCTCTTTTGCTGAAACACCGGTTTCTTTCTCCGCCCACTCCGGGGAATAAGGTTCTATGAAAGACGTCAGTTCTTTCATGCCCAGAACCCAGTCATTGACGAATTTAGCGTCATAAAGTTTCTCTTTTACAATGACGTTGATCAAGGCGAGGTTAAAGGCATATTCGGTCCCGGGGCGAAGAATAAAAAAACGGTCTGCTTTGGCGGCCGTATACGTCCACCGAGCGTCCGTATAGATAAACTTCATGCCCCTTTGGAGGGCATCGACAAAGTCCTTTGCTTCTTTGGTGCCGATGGATTCAAGGATGTTCCGCGAATAAAGGATCGTATAGTTGCAATTCTTCCAGTCATAGGTCACCGAGTTCCGTCTCTGACCGGCCATGCCGTTATGGGCGTTGTGGACACTGTTGGAGCAGGTCGCGTGCTGATTGAAGTAGTTGGGGGATCCCAGGGCCTTGATAAAAGCCTTGTGCAAATCGTTAAAGGGCCCGCCCCTGTCGCCCAGAACGACACTCTCTCCGCCATACGTGTCGGTTACGTCTTTGAGTTTGTTCGCAACATAGTCCAGTGCCTCATCCCAACTGGCTTTTCGCCACTTCCCGGAACCCCTCTCCCCATCTCGAATCATCGGGTGCTGGACGCGTTCTGTATCCGCCTGAGTCGCTTTTTGTGCCGTTCCTCTCGGGCAAAGATATCGTCCCCCTATGAGATACGGGTTGCCCCAGATGTGCTTTATGGCATCGTTTTCCACCTCGACTTCGATGGGGCACCTTACGCTGCATGTAGCACAGACACTAAAAATTTTCTTTGTGGTAGAATCAGACATCTTTCTTTCCTCCTCAAAGTCCTCGTCACACTCTTATTTTATGCTTAACCACGGATCACGATTCAAAAACCATCGACAATTTTTGTTGCAGAAAATCCGGGCTAACACAATTTTTTAATTGATCTCCAGAAGTTCTCTTCAAGCATGTTTAGCAAATAATTAACGCAATATACCATAAATATCGACGCTATCAAGTTTTTCTTTTATAGATTGCAAATTTTTAATCTTCACCATACACCGCCACCCTGGATGTCGATTCAAACAAGGATGTGCGGCAATATTATATCGATTTATTAAAATGAATATCTTTGTTGTTTGAGGTGTGGTGTCCATAATCGTCGAAAGAGACTATTCAGTGAAGAGTCATACATTCTATACAATATTGTGTATTTTAGATGAATCTTTTTGAGTATCATATTGACATATTTTACTTGTTCCGAATATATTAATTGACTTATAAATGAAAAAGTATATTCGTCGCGTGATCCCATTTTAAGCCGTTAAGCCTTTTAAAATCATTAGAAAACGTTAGGCAGAAAAATATTTACAAAAATTTTTACTCGAATTACCCGGCGAACTGGAAAGAACGGCATGGAACGATCTTTTAATTGAAAAAGAGAACCACCTGTTTTACGAATGCCGTCTGAAAATTTACCTCTGCCGACTTTTTTGGAGGAAAAACAACGTGGAGAAGGAAACAATAGATCAAATTATTTCAAAATTTCCGGAAACCAAGGGGAATCTAATCGGGATTCTTCATGAAATCCAAAATGAGTTCAGGTATCTGCCCGAAGAAGAATTGCGGTATCTCTCTCGCAAAATAAATGTTCATATGACACAGATATACAGTATCGCCAATTTTTATAACCGCTTCAGTTTAACCCCTACGGGTGAACACGAACTTTGCGTTTGTTTGGGAACCGCCTGTCATGTAAAAGGCGGTCAGAACGTTTTGAATCAGGTTAAAAAAGACCTGAGAATAAATGAGGAAGAAACCACGGAAGACATGAAATTTACATTAAAGGTCGTTAGATGTTTAGGGGCCTGTAGTTTGGCCCCCGCCGTGATGGTGGATGATCAAACATATTCGAGCATGACACCCGATTCAGTTAGAGAACTGGTTAAGTCGATCTGATATTGAGGGGATAGTTATTATGACTCAACAACAGGATATCACGATAAAAATCTGTGCAGGTCTTGGTGGTGTAATGACCGGCAGCAACAAGGTTATTGCTGCCTTCAACCAGGTCCTGGAAGGAAAACAGATAAATACCCGAGTAACACCTAAACTTCACAAAGTCGGTTGTCTGGGGCTGTGTGCAAGAGATGTTCTTGTTGATGTATTCATAAACGGCACCAAATTCACATACCAGCATGTTACCCCGGAAATGGTCGAAGAGATCGTGGACAGGCATCTGGTCGGCGGTGAACCTGTTGAGAAATGGTTGGTGGATGAAGCGTACCAGAGCTACCACAGGAACCAGAAGAAGCTGCTCCTTAAAAATTGTGGTCGAATAAATCCGGAATCCATTGATGCATACATAGATGTCGGCGGGTATGCTGCCGCTCAAAAGGCCCTGAATATGGATCCGGTCAAGGTGATTGAAACCATCAAAGCATCCGGGCTCAGAGGCAGAGGGGGGGGCGGATTTCCTGCGGGCATCAAGTGGGAGACCTGCCGAAAGGCTGAGGATGACATCAAATATGTTATCTGTAATGCCGACGAGGGGGACCCGGGTGCGTTTATGGACCGGGCGATTCTTGAAGGAAACCCCCATGCGGTTATCGAAGGGATGATCATCGGATCGTATGCCATAGGATCTACCGAAGGCTTTGTGTATATCAGAGCTGAATATCCTCTGGCTGTGGAGCGTCTTCGTATGGCGCTCAAACAGGCCGGAGAAAGGGGATTTCTCGGAAAAAATATTTTTGGGAAAACCATCAGCTTCGATATCAAGGTTGTTCTGGGCGCCGGGGCTTTTGTCTGTGGTGAGGCGACGGCTCTCATGACCTCTATCGAGGATAAGGCCGGTGAACCTCGGCCGAAGTACGTTCACACCACTGAACGTGGTCTTTGGGGAAAGCCCACCAATCTGAACAATGTGGAAACCTGGGCGAACGTCCCCGAAATCATTGAGAAGGGCGCCAAGTGGTATGCCGGCATCGGCACTGAGAACAGCAAAGGGACAAAATTATTTTCCCTGGCAGGAAAAATTACAAACACCGGAATCATCGAGGTGCCCATGGGCATGCCGTTAAGAAAGATCATTTATGATATCGGCGGCGGCATCCCCAATGGAAAGAGATTCAAAGCCGTCCAAACCGGCGGGCCGTCCGGTGGATGCATCCCTGCGGCTTTACTGGACATCCCCGTGGATTACGAAAACCTGAGCAAGGCCGGCTCAATCATGGGGTCCGGTGGCATGATCGTCATGGACGAAGACACTTGCATGGTGGACGTGGCCAAATACTTCATATCTTTTTGTCTGGATGAGAGCTGCGGACAATGTACGCCCTGCAGAGAAGGGCTCCACGTCATGAAACGGATTCTGACGGATATCACTGAAGGCAGGGGAAAAGAAGAACACTTGGAGCAGCTACTAGACCTGTCTGAGATCATCGTCGATTCTTCTTTATGCGGGCTTGGAAAGAGCGCGCCAAACCCGGTAAAATCAACCCTTCGATATTTTAAAGATGAATATCTCGCCCATATTCATGACAAGCATTGTCCGGCCGGGGTTTGTCGGCGGTTGACGCCCGCTCCGTGCCACAAGACCTGTCCCGCCGGTATCGATGTTCCGTCCTATGTGGCCTTGATTGCCTACGGCAGACATGAGGAAGCGGTGAGAGTCATTATGGAAGACAATCCGCTCCCATGGGTTTGCGGCCTGGTCTGCCCTGCCCCGTGCGAAGGAATGTGCCGCAGAGGCGACGTGGACCAGCCAATCAGTATCCGGGCGTTGAAGGGTTTCGCCAGTAAATATGTGATGGAAAAGTTCGGCGGATACGAACCCTGGATTAAAACCCGGCGGGATGAAAAGGTCGCTGTTGTCGGTTCCGGTCCTGCAGGACTCTCTGCAGCGTATTATCTTGCCTTGGAAGGTTACAACATTACCGTATTTGAAGCCCTTCCTGAGCCGGGCGGTATGTTGAGAGTGGGGATTCCGCCGCACAGACTTCCCAAAGACTTGCTCAATAAAGAAATTGAAAACTTCATAAAGATGGGGGTCAAAATAAAGCCCAATACAGCCCTTGGAATCGATTTTACCATAGATGATCTTTTTGACCAGGGATTCAGCGCGGTTTTTTTGGGCATTGGTGCACACAAGCCCATATCCCTCGGTTTGGCCGAAGAAGATGTGGACGGAGTCATTCAAGGCGTCGACTACCTTAAAAAACTCAACCTCGGAGAGCCGGTGCCAAAGGGTAAGCATGTTACCGTGATCGGTGGCGGAAATGTAGCCATTGACGTTGCCAGAGCAGCCGTAAGAAAAGGGGCGGAACAGGTCACCATTCTATACCGAAGGACTCAGAGGGAAATGCCGGCTTATGCCAGCGAAATCGAGGGCGCGCTCGAGGAAAGCGTCAAAATTTCTTATCTGACCGCACCGGAATCGATTTTAACCCAAAACGAACATGTCGTCGGCCTCAGGTGCATGAAAATGAAGCTGGGTGATCTTGATGCATCGGGACGCCGAAGACCGGTACCTATAAAGGGATCTGAATATGAACTGGAATCCGACCTGGTGATTCCGGCCATCGGCCAGACCATGGAAACACCGGCGAAAGAGAGTATCAAAGGTGTCGATATCGTCAAGTGGGGCAGCTTTAAGGTTGATGCCGTAACCTTGGCCACAACAAGACCCGGGGTCTATGCAGGGGGAGATGCGGTCAGTGGTACAGCTACGGTCATTGAAGCCATCGCCGGCGGCAAAAAAGCGGCCATCGCCATTGATGCATATATTAAAGGGATTGGAGATCCGAAATTTCCGCCGGTTCCTCAAAAAAGGGCCGAGGTTGAAAAAATCGACGTCAACGAAGAAAAAATGGCGCAGCTAAAGCGTCCGAAAATCCCCTTGCTGGAAATCAAGAAAAGATTATGCACCTTCGACCAGGTAGAACTTGGCCTTAGTGAAAAAGCAGCCCGTGATGAAGCCAAGCGGTGTTTGCGGTGTGATTTAAGCTGATAAGGAGAAATACTGATGATGGTTCAACTGACCATTAATGATAAAGAAATTGAAGCACCGGAAAGTTCAACCATTCTTGAAGTCGCCAGAAAACATGGAATCGATATTCCCACACTCTGTTATCATGAGGCACTGGAACCCTTCGGCGTCTGCCGGTTGTGTATTGTGGAAGTGGGTGGTTCTCTACGTAAAGGGATACGGATTTCGTGTATTCAAAATGTAATGGACGGCTTGATTGTGAATACCGAAAGCAAAAGGGTTTTAAGAAACAGACAGTTTCTCTTTGAGCTTTTATTGGCAAGATCTCCCGACTCAAAGAAACTCATCGATCTGGCGGCAAAACACGGCGTTTATGAATCGAGGTTTTATGAAGGGGATACGGATGATAATTGTGTAAGATGCGGCCTCTGTGTGAGGGTTTGCCGTGACAAAATAGGCGCCTTTGCCCTCTGTTTCGCTCACAGAGGATATGATAGGATGGTCACGACGGATTTTGAATCTCTTTCTGAGTATTGTATTGGCTGTGGCACCTGTGCTCAGATCTGCCCCACAGGCGCCATAAGGATGAAAGATGACGGGGAAGAGAGGATCATTTACACAAAAAATGGGGTGGTCGCCAAGTTCAAGCTCGAAACATGCGATTTGTGCGGCATACCATATGCCCCGAGAAAGTATCTGGATTTCGTAACAAAGAATTCTGATGAATCCATGGCGGTCGCCGTTGCAAGGGATCTCTGTCCAACATGCGCACGACGAACGGGCGCAATAAATCTGGTGGGTTCAATGACAAGGTAGTCCATCTGTATCGGTCCTCAATATCGATCTGAAGGTGAAAAAACATCATGGAAAAAGAAAAAATCGAAAAAATTGTCAATAAACACCGAAATGAAAAGTCAGCAATTTTGGCAATTCTTCATGAAGTGCAGGCGGAAGATAATCAACTGAACACCGAGTCTTTGAGATATATCGCCCAACTGTTGGATGTCCCATACGCCAATGTTTACGGCTTGGTGACATTCTATAGTGCTTTCAGTACGGATAAAAAGGGAAAGACATTGGTCCGGGCTTGTGACGGCATCTCTTGCCATATCAGCGGGGCGGAGGAAGTTTTTGAAGCCCTTAAGTCCCAACTGAACATTGAAATAGGTCAAACCACCTGGGATGAAGCGTTCGGTTTGGAAAAGGTGCGCTGTTTGGGCCTGTGTTCCATCAGCCCGAATGTTTCTTTTAACGACAAAACCTATTCTAATCTCAACAAAGAGAAGATACTTGAGATTCTTCAGAAAGTGATGGGGGATTCAAAATGAAAATAAAGAATAGGAAGGATCTTGATAAAGTAAAAGATGACGGCATGAAATCCCTTTTCCCCAAAAGCCCGCAAATCAGTATCAGTATGTCCACCTGCGGACTCGCCCTTGGCGCGGATCATCTATTTCAAAAATTAATCGAAGAAAAAGAAAAAACAGGGATCAAAATAGCATTGCGCCAAACCGGCTGTTCAGGGTTCTGCAACTTAGAACCCATGGCGATGGTCAGGCTGCCCGAAAAGCCTGCACTCCTGTATACTAAAATGACCGTGGAAAAGGTCGAGCGGATCATCCAGGATATCCGGAAGAAAAAAATAACAAAAAAAGGATTGTTTTGCACCATTGGAAGCGATTCTGTTTCCGGCAAACCGGACCCTCTATTGAATGAAATTCCCGACTATCAAGACACACATGCTTTTAAGGGGCAGCACCGGCTGCTTCTCGGAAACTGCGGTATCATCGATCCTTTGAGTGTTCCTGAATATGTCGCCATGGAAGGATATTCGGCATTGTATAAAGCACTTTGCCAAATGCGTCCAGAGGATGTCATTAAAGAGGTCGTTGAATCGGGGCTCAGAGGCAGAGGCGGCGCATGGTTCCCCACCGGCTTTAAATGGGATATGGCAAGCAAGTCCTCAGGTGACGAAAAGTTTGTCATATGCAATGCAGACGAAGGAGATCCCGGCGCTTACAAAGATCGAACCATCATGGAAGGTAACCCCTTCAAACTGTTCGAGGGGATCGTGCTGGCAGGATATGCCATTGGAAGTCATCACGGGATCCTTTATCTTCGCGAGGAATACCATCATACCTTTGAGTTTCTCAACACTGCTATTGAAATTGCGAAACAATATGGACTTTTAGGGAAAAACATTTTGGGATCCGAGTTCAATTTTTCTTTGAATATTGTTCGAGGCGGCGGATCTTATGTATGTGGCGAAGAAACCGCCCTTATGGATTCTCTCGAAGGCGAAGTGGGAGATCCGAGGCTAAGACCTCCTTTTCCCATTGAAAAAGGTTTGTGGGCGCGACCCACGATTGTAAATAATGTGGAGACCCTTTCCAACGTTCCCTCAATTATTCAGAATGGGGGAAAATGGTACGCAAACATCGGGGCCGAAAAAGCCAAGGGTACCAAAATCCTCTCGGTGATCGGCAACGTGAGACATCCGGGTCTGTATGAGGTTCCGCTGGGCACAAATTTAAAACAGGTTATATTTGAAATGGCAGGGGGACCTTTTAATGGCAAATCCATTAAAGCCGTTCAGGTCGGGAGTCCATTCGGCACTTTTATTCCTGCTGATAAGCTGGATGTACCCCTTGATCCCGAGTCCCTCAAAAAAATGGGATCAATGATCGGATCCGGTGTGATTGTGGCACTGGACCAAGACGCATGCATCGTCGATATTTTGCACCATCTTCTTACTTTTTTCGTGGAGGAATCCTGCGGTAAATGTGTTCCCTGCCGTGAAGGTGTCTCCAGGATGGAAGAACTGATGATAGAAATATACAACGGGCGTGCTACTATGAATGATTTGAATCTATTGAATGAACTGGGAGAAACCGCCAGAGATTTCTCACTTTGTGCCCTTGGCGGCGGGGCTCCCGCCCCCATTCTGAATGGGATCAAAGATTTCAAAAAAGACTTTGAGGCTCATATTAAGACCGGCAAATGTCCCTTGCCAAGTGAATAAAAAAATTCGGAACCTGTTTCGTTCTTTTGAAATTTGGTAGATTTAATTCGAGGAAATAAAATGATCACTTTTACCATAGACGACAAAAAGATCAGCGCCGAAGAAGGTACTACTGTATTTGAAGTTGCCCGTAAATCCGGGATCGAGATACCCCATCTGTGCTACCACGAGGATATGGAACCTTATGGGGGGTGTCGACTGTGCATGGTAGAGATTACCGAGAACGGTTTTACGCGGCTGCATCCTTCCTGTGCATTTCCGGTTAAAGAAAATATTGTTGTCAAAACAGATACCGAACGACTCCGGAAGGGAAGGAAAATCATCGCCGAACTTTTGCTTGCCAGATGTCCGAATGTTGACTCCGTAATCAACCTTGCCGAATCATTGGGGGTTAAGGAAGCACGCTTTAAAAAAATGGATAGCGATTGTGTTCTTTGCGGACAATGCGTAAGGGTTTGCCGTAATGTAGCAAAAGTCGGTGCCATAGATTTTATCAACCGGGGGAAAAAAAGATACGTCGGAACACCCTTCGATCTTCCATCTGATGAGTGTATTGGTTGTGGATCCTGCCATTATGTTTGTCCTACCGGAAGCATGAATATGGAATATGAAAATGTGTTAAGGTGGCGAAATTTACCGGGAACCTTAAGGAAATGTCGGTATATGCGCATGGGTTTCATTTCCCATAAAATGTGTCCCAATAATTATCGATGCTGGAATTGTGAATTGGACCAGAGAATGGAAGATCTTGCCGAAACCCATCCTATATTTATACTCAAACATTCAAGATCAAAAGAAAAAGAAGCCATCGGACATTTCGAAATACGGTTCGATCGTTTCTATCATGAAGGACATGTCTGGGTCAAACGCATCAACGGTTTGATGAGATTGGGGATTGACGATTTTACGCGCCAGATCATAGGATTGGTGGATGATATGCGACTGCCGTCTATTGGAACGACACTCGAATCCGGAGACACATTATTTGAAATCTCCGGCAATGAGAAGACATTGCTGTTTTATACCCCCATAGAAGGCGTCATCACTAATATTAACCCGGATATTTTAGACAATCCCTCACTGGCGAGTATGTCACCCTATGAAAGGGGATGGATTCTTACCATAGAACCTATGGATATACTCCAGGTATCAAAAGAACTCCTTTCCGGGAGATCCGCAAAGGAATGGCTGAAACATGAATTCAACGAATTCCATGATTTGGTCAGGCAAGAGACAGAAGTGGACCTCCCCCTTGACAAGTCGATTCCCAAGGATTTTGCAAAAGCGGTCAGCAAAGATGCCTGGAAGAAGATTCACAAGACGTTTTTTATTAAAAAAAGGAAGAAAAAAAGGGTGAAGCTCTATCGTATAGAAGATATTCCATAAAGTGCTTACTTCCCATCATACTATAATGGCCTCACTCCAATGAGATTGGGCAAAAACGTAAACAAAAGCTACAGTTGCCCCCATAAAAAGCTACAGTTTAACAACAGTTTGATAATACTAAATATTTAATATTCATCGTCTTAGTTTTTCTTCAAAGTGTTGCCAATGTAATCACATCCATGACACCCTCCAAATCTCCTTTCTTCCATCCCCTGAATGAAATAACTGAAAAAATTTAATGATTCAAACAGAATAGATCTTTTGACAATCTGTTCAGAGGGTTGTGGCACCAAGGTTGCAATTCAAAGAGACAATGCAAGTCCTTCTGTTATTCAGTGGGGCCGTTGTCTCAACTTCTCTTTGGCAAAGAAGCATATTGAATAGATATCTCTCTCAAAACCGGACAGAACCTTTGCTGCCAGGGGAACCTATGCAGAAGCAAAGGAGGCTGCCAAAATGAATAAAACAAAAGAAAAATCGAATAAGAAACGCCTTATCGGGTTTCGGGTAGCAGAAGATGAGTGCATCTGGATGAAGGCCCGCGTCATCAATCTCCGATATTGTGATAATGCCTATGATTGTTACACCTGTCCTTTTGACAAAGGGATGCAAAAAACAATGTGTTCCCGTGGTCAGACTGCCGGGGACGTTCAGGAACCCGGATGGGTTGAGCACATAAAAGCTTGCTACCAGGGATCTGAACGGCCTTGCCGCTATGCACTGACAGGACGTATCGATGCCCCCAAGATCTGTCCACTCAACTATGAATGCTATCATTGCGCTTTTGATCAAATGATGGACGATTTTGATCTGGCACAACTTGGTGATTCGCCCAATTATTATTTAGCGTCGGGTTATAAAATGGCCACCGGCTATTATTACCACCTGGGCCATTGTTGGGTACGTTTCGATCACGGGGGACGCGTTAGAATCGGATTTGACGATTTCATCCTCAAGCTGTTGGGTACTTTTCAGTTTTTGAGCTTCCCGCCCCTTGGGGACATACTAAAAAAAGATCAAACCGGTTTGACAATCGGTCGTAGTGGTCGGAGAGCTGCGTCACTCTCCCCTGTTACCGGCACTGTTATTGCCGTAAACCAAAAAGCCCTCGATCATCCCGAGATTCTACATGAAGACCCTTACAATGAAGGATGGCTTTGTATGATAGAGCCGGATATGCCTAAAAAAAATTTAAGGGGGCTTTATTTTGGCAAAGATAGCATGCAGTGGATGGAACAGGAAAGCCGGAAACTGCTGAATCTTATTGGGCCGGAATACGAAAAACTGGCGGCCACCGGCGCCCGGCCGATTAGCGATGTAGTCGGCAATTTTCCCGATCTAGAGTGGAATCGACTGGTGAAGATCTTTCTGGGAACAGGACCGAACACGAATACTTCATGAAATGTCCCGGTTAGACGTGTTCGATGGGAGCTCTAAAGAGATTTCAATTAGGGTTTTAATCGAATGAAGCTCCCCGCAGCCCCGCTGGACGGGATCTCCGTTTCACGCCAACAAGCTGCGGGGTATTCAGGCAAAGGCAAATAAGGAGGCATGCATGTCCATCAGGATCGGTTTTTATGTCTGCCATTGCGGAATCAATATTGCGGGCAAAGTCCGTGTAGAAGAAGTGGCGGCGTTTGCCCGGGAACTGAGAAATGTCGTGATCGCCAGAGATTATAAATTCATGTGTTCAGATCCCGGCCAGGAGATGATCGAAAAGGACATTAAAGAATTTGACCTTAACCGAGTCGTGGTGGCCTCCTGTTCGCCAAGACTTCACGAGAAGACCTTTCAGGGTGCTTGCCAGCGGGCCGGGCTCAACCCTTATTTTTTTCAGATGGCTTCGGTTCGCGAGCAAGTTTCCTGGGTGACCCAGGATGAAGACGAGGCCACCCGCAAAGCAAAAACACTTGCAGCCGGGGCCATTAACCGGGTCAACTATCATGAGCGTCTTAATGCCCGGGAGGTAAGCGTTCATCCGGACATCATGGTTGTGGGCGGCGGTATTGCCGGCATGCAAGCGGCCCTGGACATCGGTAACGCCGGACATAAAGTCTATCTGATAGAAACATCGTCGACCATTGGGGGGCATATGCTCCAGTTCGACAAAACTTTTCCCACCCTCGACTGTGCCGCATGTATCGGAACTCCGAAAATGGTGGAAGTGGCCCAGAATTCAAACATCGAGTTGTTTTCGTACAGCGAGGTAAAGGAAGTAGCGGGCTACGTCGGCAACTACACCGTTAAAATCCATCGCAAACCGCGATATGTAAATGAGGGTGTCTGTACCGGGTGCGGCGAGTGCTCAAATGTCTGTCCGGTGTCGGTTCCCAGTGAATGGGACGCGGGTTTGGACCATCGAAAGGCTGTCTATAGAGCCTTTCCACAGGCCGTACCCATTACCTTTTGTATCGACAAAAAAGACCGGGCCCCGTGTGTAACCGCCTGTCCGGCAGGCATTAATATTCAAGGCTATGTGCAACTTGTCGGCCAGGGAAAGTATCAGGAGGCCACCCGACTCATCATGGAGCGATTGCCGCTGCCGGGAGTCTTGGGTCGCGTCTGTCCGCATCCTTGTGAATCTGAATGCCGAAGGCAGGAGTTGGACGAGGCGATTGCCATAAGGGATTTGAAACGCTTTGCCGCTGACCATACGAATTGGAAAGCGCTCGAGCCGCCTAAAATCGAAGAACGTACGGAAAAGGTGGCTGTGATCGGATCCGGCCCGTCGGGTCTGACCGTGGCATACTACCTGCGGTTAAAAGGCTACCAGGTGACCCTCTTTGAAGCACTTGAGGTTTTAGGGGGAATGCTCCGGGTGGGCATTCCGGATTATCGGCTCCCGCCGGAAGTTCTGGATCAGGAGATAGACCATATTCTCAGATTGGGGGTTGAAACGCGCACCCGGATCAGATTCGGAACGGATCTCACATTCGAAGATTTGCAAGAAGAGGGCTTTGCCGCCGTATTTCTCGGGATCGGCGCCCATCATTCTTTGGATATGCGAATCCCCGGTGAAAAGGACACCCAGGGCGTCATCGACGCGATTCGCTTTTTAAGGGAAGTTAATTTGGGCAATAAAACATGCCCCGGCAGCCGGGTGGTGGTCATCGGCGGCGGTAACGTGGCCATTGACGCTGCACGGGTTGTAAAACGTCTGGGGGCCCAAGAAGTCACGGTGGTGTATCGTCGCTCGGAACAGGAGATGCCAGCCTATGCAGAAGAGATCCAGGGCGCTAAAAAGGAAAAGATTCGCTTTTCCTTTCTCACGGCCCCGGTGGAGATTCTGGCTATAGCAGGTAAAGTCGACGGATTTGAATGTATCCGAACCGAACTTGGGCCGCCGGATGACAGTGGACGACGTCGCCCGGTTCCGGTGGATGGTTCCGAATTCGTCATCCCCTGTGATGCGGTGATTCCGGCCATTGGTCAAAAAATTGACACCTCCTGGGCCATCCGGGTGCCGGACTTGAAATGGTCCCGACAAAACAGACTGGATGTCAACCCCCAAACAATGCAAACCCGCATCCCATATGTTTTTGCCGGCGGTGATGCGGTCACCGGCCCGGACACGGTGATACAGGCGGTGGCTGCGGGTCACAAAGCTGTGGCGGCGATCCATCGCTATATCAACGGTGAGGATTTGGATCGTTTTACGGAGGAGCTCGAGGCCATGAAAAAACCAGGCACCGATTGGCAAAATTTTCCGGAAGGGATTTCCCAAAAAGCCCGGGCCCATCCAGCGCATCTGGACGCCGAAACGCGTGCCGCTTGCTTTGACGAAGTGGACCTCGGATTTTCAGAAAGTGCGGCCCAAGAAGAAGCCCGTCGCTGTCTGAATTGCGGTGTTTGTTGTGAGTGTATGGAATGCGTTAAGGTCTGCGAGGTCAAGGCCATAGATCACAACATGCAGGCAGAAGTACTGGAGGTAAACGTTGGAAGTATTATCATCGCCACCGGTTACAATGTCATGGATCCCACACCCATGAAGCAGTTTGGCTACGGTAAATATCCCAATGTCTATACGTCTCTTGAATTCGAGCGCCTCAGTAATGCAACCGGGCCCACCGGCGGCGAAATCTTTATCAGAGACGAACACAAGGATTTTACCCGAACCCCAAACAGCGTGGCCATTTTGCACTGCATCGGCAGCCGGGATGTAAACTATCATAAATACTGCTCCCGGGTTTGCTGCATGTACGCCCTCAAGTATGCCCATCTAATCCATGAAAAGGTCGGTCACAACACGCAGGTCTATAACTTTTACATCGACATGCGCTGTTTTGGCAAAGGCTACGAAGAATTTTATCACCGGTGCCAGGAAGAAGGCACCCACTTCATCAGGGGCAAGGTGGCCGAGGTTACCGACCAAGCAATCAAACCGGAAGAAGAAGGCAAACTCATTGCAATTGCGGAAGACACCCTTTTGGGAAGACGTTTAAGGGTTCCGGTGGATATGGTGGTCCTTTGCGTCGCCATGGAGGCCCGCAGTGATGCGCTCAAGGTGGGCAGAATCTTTGGTGTCAACCTGGGTGCCGATGGATTCTTTCTGGAGGAGCATCCCAAACTGGGCCCTTTGAATACCGCTACGGACGGCGTCTTCCTGGCCGGAGCCTGTCAAGGTCCCAAGGATATTCCGGATACGGTTTCCCAGGCTTCCGGAGCAGCCGTCAAATCCCTGGCATTGGCCACTCTCGGAAAGGTGGAGGTTGCGCCCACCATCTCCTGGATCGATCCGGATGTGTGTGCCGGATGCCGGACCTGCATCGAGCTCTGTCCGTATACCGCCATAGCGTATAATGCCCGCATGGGCGTCTCAGTGGTCAATGAAGCCCTTTGCAAAGGATGTGGAAGTTGTTCGGGATTTTGCCCCAGCGGCGCGGCCCAGGTGAAACATTTCAACGAGAAGCAGATATTTGCAGAACTCGAAGGGATCGTCGATTCGCTGCATTCAGTGGGAATTTAAGCGATTGCGGATTTTAG
>JAHECI010000259.1 GCA_024641825.1 Desulfobacterales bacterium
TGCTGGCGGTAAAATGACGCTGGAATCGATTGTCAAAGCAGGCGGGTGTGGCATTTCAACTACCGCCGACAGACTGGCTGGCTCGGCGAACATGGCCGGTTTTGTAGAAGGAATATTTTTAGCCAAGCCCGCTCCAAAACCCATGGCCAAACCGGTAGCAAAACCCATGGACAGTGACGGCGACGGGGTGACGGACGATAAGGATCAATGCCCCAATACACCCAAGGGCGCAACCGTTGATGAAAGGGGTTGCTGGACATATGCAGCGGTGGTACTGTTTGATTTTAATAAGGCCGTGATTAAGTCCGAAGCACATCCCATGCTTGATGAGGCGGTGGCGATACTGAAAAAGAATCCGGAAATCAACGTAGCGATCGACGGGCATACGGACAATGTTGGTCCTGCCGCGTATAATATGACGCTTTCCGAAAAACGGGCCAACGCCGTGATGAAATATCTTGTTGATCAAGGGGTTAAAGCCGAACGTCTTACCATGAAGGGGTTTGGGTTAACCAAGCCGGCCGTCAGCAATGATACCAAGGCCGGACGTGCCAAAAACCGAAGAGTCGAATTTAGGCCGGTTCAATAAATAATTCCGGTCATCTATGACCCTATGATTTGAAGATGGGGAGACGCAACGATATTGCCGATCCCCATCTTCATTTCCACCATCGTCCCCCCGCGCCTTCGGCCGGAGCAATCCCCTTAATCCCCTCCTTTGCATAAATGAAAATATTTGAAGTTCACACCCGCCTATGTTAGGTTACGACCAGCCGAAGATTTACTTCAGCGTGTTGGAGCGAAGTTTCCCCGGCGAAACCCATCGTTTTTTCTGTTTGACCGGGGCAAAAATCCCGCCTCCCGGGGCTGTTGGGAGCTTCTGTCACACGCGTTCTCCGCATTTACAACAAGGGTAGAGTCATGGCGAAGCCATCCGGCGCCACTGAAAATTGGACAATATCTGCGATATGGATTGTGATTATAGCCGGTCTATATCTATCCAGTCTTTACAATTACCTTCTTTTTCACAGTCTATCCGAGATATTTAGTATTTTTGTAGCCTGCGGTATTTTTGTGGTTGCTTGGAACTCCCGGAGATTTCTGGACAATAATTATCTCCTTTTCCTCGGCATCGCCTATCTGTTCATCGGAGGTTTGGATCTGGTCCATACATTGGCCTATAAAGGCATGGGAATATTTTCCGGGTATGATGCAAACCTGCCCACCCAGTTGTGGATTTCAGCCCGTTACATAGAGAGTCTGTCTCTTCTGGTTGCGCCGTTTTTCATCCCTCGAAAACTCAATACGCGGTTTGTGTTTGTCGGTTATGCCGTGTTGGTATCCCTTATGCTGGCATCCATTTTTTATTGGAAGATTTTCCCCGACTGTTTTATTGAAGGGACGGGGCTGACACGGTTCAAAAAGATCAGCGAATATTTTATCTGCCTACTGCTCATGGGGTCTGTTTTCCTCCTGTTTCAAAAACAGAAAGAGTTCGATAAAAACATCTTTAGGCTATTGATAGCATCCATCCTTCTTACCATCGGTTCCGAATTGGCCTTTACATTCTATATCAAAGTCCATGGCCTTTCTAATCTTATCGGCCATTTCCTGAAGCTGATATCCTTTTATCTCATATATAAATCGATTATCGAGTCCGGTTTTGTGAAGCCCTACAGTCTCCTTTTCAGAAATTTAAAACAGCGCGAAGAAGAACTGAACATCCTCAATCTTGAATTGGAAAAACGTGTGGACCAGCGGACCGCTGATTTAAAAAAAGAGGTCGTGGAACGGACCCATGCCCAGGAAGAGGTTTTAAAAACCAAAAATAGGCTTCAATCGGTTTTCGACGGAATTTCAGAGCCTCTCCTCCTTTTAGACGGACATCTGACCGTAAAGATGCTCAACAAGGCGGCGATAGCGTACTACAAAATTAAGGGCCGAGATTTAATGGAAAAACCCTGCTATCGGGTATTCAAGGACCGATCAACACCCTGTGAAGACTGTAGCATTGCCCCAGCGGTTTTTGAGGGGCGGCATGTGGGTTTTGAACGGAATGGATTTATGAACCCGGAAAGACGGGAACGGGTGGTAATATATCCCCTGAAGGAGAAGCATGGCGAGTTTAGGTCCGCCATCATCCGCATCACCGATATTACTGAATCGAAGATGTCGGAAAGACAACTGATACAGCGGGAAAAAATGGCGGCCCTGGGGGTTCTCATTTCGGGTATTGCCCATGAGATTAACAACCCGAACAATTATATTTCCGTCAACATTCCCATCTTAAGGGATTACCTTAATGTCGTGATGCCCATGGTCGATGAATACGCCCAAAAACATCCGGATCTGGAAATTTTGTATATGTCTTATCCTGAATTCCGTGAAGATATTTTTGAACTTCTTGATAATGTTCAACACGGCTCCAGACAAATCAAAGCGATCGTTCGGGACTTAAAAGTATTTTCAAAGCCCAGCGAAGATAAGAGAATTGAAAAAATCGACCTGAAACCCATCATTGAAAAAGTGGTTGGGTTTTGCAGGAGCAAAATTAAAAGAACGGTACAAACCTTTAATGTTCATATTTCGGAAAACTTGCCGGAAGTGCTGATTGATTCGCAATCCTTAGAACAGATATTGATCAATCTTCTGATCAATGCAGCCCAGGCCTTCGAGAAACCGTTTGAGGAAAATTCAAACGTTAATCTGGTTGTTTCCATGGATGATTCAAGAGAAAATCGACTCTTCATCGAAGTCAGCGACAATGGCGGCGGTATGGACGAAAAAACCTTGGAAAAAATATTTATCCCTTTTTTTACGACAAAATCTTCGGAAGACGGCATCGGACTCGGATTGTATATTGTCCAAAATCTTATTGAGAAAATCGGCGGACGTATTGAAGTTGAAAGTAAGCTTGGAAGCGGGAGTAATTTTAGGATAATATTGGATTTGTAACGGGGAGGGGTAACTTGGGAAATCGAATCATAGCAATAGACGACGATCAGACCTTTCTCAAGACCATCCAAAGGGGTCTTATCACTTCCGGCTTTAAATTCATACGAATTGAAAATGATCCTTTAAAAGCTGTCTCAGCTTTTAAAGCCGGCGAAACCTTTGATCTTGCCATGATCGATGTATCGATGCCCGGCATGGACGGTCTAAAAGTTCTTGAACAGATAAAGAGCAACAGCCCCGAAACCGAATGCATCATGATTACGGGGCTGGATGAAGCCGCGACTGCAGTCAGCGCCATGAAAAAGGGGGCATATGATTACCTGGTGAAACCGGTGGAAAAAGACGATCTTATTGCATCCATCCACCGTGCTCTGGAAAGAAAGCGTCTGTTCGACATTGCCGATATCGGGAAAGGAACGCGTCTCCCCGAACTTCTGAATGAACATGCATTTAGAGCCATTATTTCCATATCGCCAAATGTTTTGAAAACCCTAAAAGAGGCTGAACTCCATGCCGCCAGCAATGTGCCCATATTGATTACCGGAGAGAGCGGAACCGGAAAGGAACTTCTTGCAAGAGCCGTCCACGGGGCCAGTCCCCGGGCAAAATCTGTGTTTACGCCCGTAAACATGGCTTCGCTGACAGGCGCCCTGTTTGATGCTGAATTTTTCGGCCATACAAAGGGTGCCTTTACAGGGGCTGAAAAAGACCGTCCGGGTTATCTAGAGCACTCAAATACGGGCACTCTGTTTTTGGATGAAATCAGCAACCTGCCCATGGAACTTCAGGGAAAGCTCCTGAGAGTTTTACAGGGCGGCGAGTACATAAAGCTCGGAACGGACACCATCCGAAAAACAGATATCCGGGTGGTTGCTGCAACCAATGAGGATCTTGACAAGTTGATGGCCCAAAAGCTATTTCGCAGGGATCTTTACTACCGTTTGAAAGGCGGGTGGCTCCACCTGCCGCCGCTCAGGGAAAGAAAAGAAGACATTCCCGTCCTTGCCAACCACTTCCTCAACGAATTTCTGGGTAAAGATAAAATTGCCGGTATCGAAGACGGCGCCATGGATCAGCTTTTAAATTATAATTATCCGGGGAATATCAGAGAGCTTCGGTCCATTATCGAATCGTCCGCAAACCTGGCCCAGGGACGAAAAATTTCCAAGACATGCCTCCCCGTCAACGTTCAACAGCAAAAATCGAAGAAAAAACAGAAATATTCGCCGGATGGGGACGCCGTCGTTCCCCTTGCGCAAATGGAAAAATCCTATATCCTCAACGTCTATGATCAGACCGGAAAAAATAAGTCCCAAACCGCAAGACTCCTTGACATCGCCTTGAACACCCTCAGAAAAAAATTGAAAACCTATGGGGCAACCTAATAGACGAATTATTCACCCGATGTTTCGATGGATCTGCGGTTGTGCTTTCCATCTCCCCTTGGGCCATCAACCGATCAAAAACCGATGATCAATTTTTGCATAGTTTGAAAATACCCCATTGATTATACGGATAAAAATGAACTTGGGCGTGCAGTTTTTGCATATCTGAATAGACCGGTTGCCGTAGCCTTCAAGATCTCTTTTCCGGACCAGTTTCCTTGCCATCCTATTGATTTTTCATTGCTTATTCTATTTGAACCCGCCGTCTTTTCTGGTGGCATGCTTTGTGCTGTTTATAAATGTCATTCTTCTAAAACCACACCCCCCGACCTCTGTTGGCGCCATAGGGGGATAATATTTAATGTCATTTGAAATTTTTCCTTTCAGTATTTGTCCACTATAATCCAAATGACAGATGACCGGTGAGTCCGCTGAAACAACGCCGGCAAAGGAGGAAAGAGAATACCATGGATTATGCAAGCAACGCCCTTAACCCGCCTGATGACCGTCCATTCAAAAATCTTGACAGGCTGTCTCTTAAAAAACTTTCCAATCACCCGGAGGTGAAGGCGGCGATCCTGAAAAAGAATGGTAACCATAAAAACCCCTTCGGAAAAATTGTTTCGTTCAGGAATATTGCAGGATCAAGGA
>JAHECI010000260.1 GCA_024641825.1 Desulfobacterales bacterium
CTGGGAAGCAATATCGCCAATGTTTTTTTCATCCTCGGCGTGTCATCCATAATTTACCCCCTGAGCGTTACCAAGGGGACCGTTTGGAAAGAAATTCCATTGAGTCTTTTGGCGGCGATTGTTTTAGGGTTCATGGCAAACGATCATCTCATCGACAACAGTAACTTTTCGTCTCTGACCCGCATCGATGGTTTGATCTTTCTCTGCTTTTTTACGATTTTTCTGTACTATTCATATTCAATCGCCCGGGAAATAGAAGGGATGGAACAACTTGTTCCGGTGGAACAACAGACCCTGGTAAAATCCCTTTTCTGGGTGTGTGCCGGCCTGGTTGGATTGACGTTGGGTGGAAAATTGATTGTCGACGGTGCCATTGTCATGGCCAAAAAACTTGGAATGAGCGAGTCGTTAATCGGTTTGACCGTCGTTGCAGTGGGGACGTCCCTTCCGGAACTGGCCACCTCTGCCGTGGCCGCTTACCGACGAAACGCTGAAATTGCCGTTGGCAACATCGTTGGATCCAATATTTTTAATGTGTTTTTTGTTTTGGGTGTCAGTTCGATAATTAAGCCCTTGCCGTTTCAAACCCGGAACAACCTGGATATCGGTGTCGTAATTCTGTCGAGCCTCCTTTTATTTTTGTTTATGTTCACCGGGAAAAAGAGATCTTTAGATCGGTGGGAAGGGGCCGTCTTTCTGGTCTTGTATGCTGCGTACATTGTTTTTCTTATTTTGACAGGATAAGGATCTCATTACCCCCCAACACCCTTCATCGGCGCGCATCCCATTGGGATTCTTCTAAAACTTGGGCCGGTCCCTAAAATAACTTGATTTATCGGATAAATCCGAAATAATATGGGGTTGAAGATCTTCGCGTCCGGAATGGATAAACGGAAGATCCTTGGACGGCCAACATCACGACATCTCCTGTTTTTTTGATCCGGTCGCAATTCAAAAAACCCCCTCTCGACACATCAGAAAGGTTTGAAAAATGAACTTTCCCAATCTTTTTTCCCCGGGCAGAATGGGTCGATGCCGACTGAAAAACAGAATCATTATGCCCCTTTTCCCCACAAAATACGCCACGGACAGCAAGGTGAATCCAAAGATGCTGGAATTTTACCGGGCCAGGGCCCAAGGCGGCGTTGCCCTCATCGTTTTGGAGTGTCCGTGCTTGGATTATCCCAGAACCTATAAAGGCCCCAACCAACTTCGCTTTGATCTCCCGGAATATGCCGAGGGCTTGGCGGAACTTATCGACGTCATAAACCATGAAGGCGCCAGGGCCTTTATGCACCTGAACTATCCCAGGGAGAGAACTTTCAGGGAACCGGTGTCCGGTGCCCAAAAAAAAGGGGATGTTTGGGTTGTTTCTTTGGCCAACGCCATGTCCCTTGACGAGGCCGACGAGATACTGGCTATCATGGCCAACGGTGCCCGGAGGGCTAAGGAGATCGGGTATGACGGCGTGGAAATTCAGGCGAGCTACGGTGACCTGGTGGCCCAGCTCCTTTCTCCTCTGCTGAACCGGCGAAACGACGAATTGGGGGGGCCTTTGGAAAATAGGGCCCGTTTTCTGGTACGATTGATTCAAAAGGTAAAGAAAGCGGCGGGCAGGGATTTTCCGGTAATGTTAAAACTGGTGTGCGACGAGTTTGTGCCCGGGGGGCTGGGGGTCGAAGATGCCGGGATAATTGCCGGCCTTGCGGAAGCGGCAGGCGCCGACGCCATCGTGGCCAATGCCGGGAACAAATCGACCAAATTCATCACCATTCCTCCCAATGACAGTCCTCCGGGGCCTTTGATCGATTTGGCGGCCCGGATCAAAGCCTTTGTCACCATACCGGTGGTTGCCATCGGAAAAATAAACGGCCCTGAAATTGCCGATGCAGCCATTGCCCAGAAAAAGACCGACTTTATCGGCATGGCCCGGGCGCTGGTGGCGGATCCCGACCTTCCCCAAAAAGCGGCATCCGGTCTGATTGCGGACATCCGGCGGTGTAATTACTGCCTCCAGGACTGCGCTGAAAAGGGCGTTCCCGGCATCGGAAGATGTTGCGGCGTGAACCCATTTGCCGGCAATGAGTTTGCCTGGAAGGTCTTTCCGGCCCGGGTTCGAAAGAAGGTGGTGGTGGTGGGCGGGGGGCCCAGCGGGATTCAGGCGGCCGTCATCGCCAGCCGGAGAGGGCATGATGTGGAGTTGTGGGAACAGGGACAGCTCGGCGGCCAGGCCAGACTGTCGTCCATTGCGCCCTTCAAGGAAGACACTGCCGATATCCTCCGTTATCTCAAACACGTGTTGGCCAACAGTGGTGTTCGGGTTCGCACCGAACACCCTGGGACCGCATCCGATATTCTCCAACAGGCACCGGATGTTGTGATTGTGGCCACCGGTTCCCGGCCGGGGAAGCTTTCGATCCCGGGCGCCGACTCCGAAAGGGTCACCGACGTTCGAAGCGTTTATGAAAACCGTTCCGTTGACGGCCAAAAAATCGTCATCGTCGGCGGCGGCGATATCGGCTGTGAA
The DNA here is from genome assembly GCA_024641825.1 of Desulfobacterales bacterium. Lineage (GTDB taxonomy): Bacteria > Desulfobacterota > Desulfobacteria > Desulfobacterales > UBA11574 > JAAXQD01. The sequence continues at coordinate 2,528 of JAHECI010000260.1, forward strand.
ACCGCCGACTGGTTGGCCGGTCCTGGAAGAGAGGTCGCCCTGGTGGAGATACTGCCCGATGTGTTGCCCCGGATGAAAAAAATTCCGAGACAGCGTCTTCTTGCACGACTTTCCAAAAAAGGCGTTGCCATTTTTACGAAGACGCAAATTACCGCCATCGAGAACCATCGCGTGTTGCTCCGGAAAGCGGACGGCAGCGCGTTGGAACTGGAGGCCGACCGGGTTATTTTTGCCATTGACGCCGTGCCGGAAGACCGTCTGGTTGAACACCTGAAAGGGCGGGTAAAGCAGGTGATGGCTGTGGGTGACGCCCAAGCAACGGGAAACCTGGGGGCGGCCCTCCGGAGTGCGACGGCAGCCGCACTCAATATCTAAGGATGACGAACTCGTAAAAAGTCTGATTTTGCTCGCTCCGCAAGCAATTTTGGGATTCATGACGCGCCTGGCTAAATTGCAAGAACTCGGGCTAACGCCCTCAAACAGCTTGCAATTTTTAACGCCAGACGCGTCATGAATCTTTCTCCAAAATTGCTCGATGTCGCTTACAAAAGACTTTTTACGAAGCCTTCAAGGATGAAAACTGAAAGAAAAAAATCACCGATAATTAAGCACGTCATAAAATGGATCATATTGATTTTGCTGGCTTTGCTCGTGGTCGCCCATATCTTTCGTCAGCTTAGATGGACGTGAAGCAGAAGATGTGCATTTGCACCCTGATACGGGTTTGAGACCCGGAGCTCCGAGAACAACGTGCCAGGTAACCGTTGACTTATGGGGGTGTTTTTCACATTTAAGTTGATTTTTTTTAAATCAGAGACTTTAAGGAGATTCTTTGAAAGAATCTCTATCGAGTTGTTTCCCAAAGACATTTGGGGGGTACCATTAAACAACAGGCTGAATATGAAGCGTGAAAAGAACGAAACATACATTCTCTGTCCGAAAAAAGGAAACCCGCGCAAACACATCGATGTTTGCCGGCAGTGCCGTTATCGAAAAAAATGCAAAGCATTTCATGGGTACCTTCAACCGGATCTCCCATTCTGTGTTTGAAATATTGGATGTACCCTTAAACCATGGATTTAAACCCCGCATGGCGAATAATATTAGAGGGTTTACATCCATCATTTCAAAAAGGGGGTTTATCATGTTGTGTAGCCTTTCCAAAATTGAAAGCTCAAGTCTGGAAGCCATTCAGTCTCTGGAGAATGATCTCGGGAAGCCATTGTTGGCCTTTTCTTGTTATGACATTAATCCTGCCATCGTTAAAGATGAAGAGCTTGAAAAAATCAACGCGTTGGAAAAAAAACTGGGTATCGTTTTGGTGGCTGTTAAGCGGTAAATGCGGTCCGTCTTGTTGATAAGTGGCGGGATCTTAGATGGGCCCGGATTCTTTACTTTCAAACGGAGTGTTTCAAATGGCCCAAAAACCAACCTATGAAGAATTAGAGCAAAGGATTAAAGCGTTAAATAAACAAGTCTCTAAGCGGAAAAAGGCGGAGAAGGCCCAAAAAGAAAACGAAGTTCGTTTTAATTTGGCACAGAAAATATCGAAGGTGGGAAGCTGGGGCAGAAATGTCCAGACCGGAGAAGGCTATTGGTCCGATGTGCAGTACCGTCTTTTTGGATACGAGCCGGGAGAGGTGGATGCCACCCATGAACTGTTCAGAAAACATATTTATCCCGATGACAAAAAACGCGTAATCAAAGCCCTCGAAGACGCCTTTAAGGGTTTTAAAGCTTTCGACATCGAATTTCGCTTCCTTCCAAAGGGCGGGCCCCTATGTTTCGCCCATTCAAAGGGTGAAGTGGAATGGGATGAAACCGGTGCGCCCCTTCGGATTTCCGGTACATTTCAAGACATCACCGAACGCAAGCGGTGGGAGGAAGTGCTCAAGGAAAACGAGGAACGATTTCGGAGCACCTTCGAGCAAGCTGCCATCGGTATTGCCCACGTTTCGGCGGAAGGGCGTTTTCTTCGAGTCAATCAGCGCTTTTGTGATATCGTCGGATATAAACTCGAGGAAATGTTGGCCCATACTTTCCAAGAGATTACCCACCAGGACGATCTTGCTGCCGACTTGGAATATGTCCGCCAGTTGCTGTCCGGCGAAATTCAAACGTATTCCATGGAAAAGCGTTATTTCAAAAAAAACGGTTCCAGGGTTTGGGTCAACCTGACGGTATCTCTTGTCCGAAAGACATCGGGGGAACCAAAATATTTTATTTCCGCTGTCAAAGATATTACCAAACAAAAGGAGGCAGAGGCGGCGTTACAGAAAGCACACGATGAGCTGAAGAAAAAAGCCCTAGAGTTGGAAATGAAAACAAAAAGCCTCCAGGAGCTTAACACGGCCATGGAAGTTTTGTTGAAAAAAAGAAAAGCGGATAAAATAGAAATAGAGGATAGTATATTGACCAATGTAAAGGAATTGATTGAACCTTATTTTTCAAAAATGAGAAAA
>JAHECI010000261.1 GCA_024641825.1 Desulfobacterales bacterium
ACACGCTCAGCTCGATACCGGCATCCATGACCCACTTTCCGGCTTGGATCTGCTCACGGGAATCGGTTCCCTTTTTTATCTTTTTGAGGATCACGTCGTCACCGGATTCGAGGCCCACATGTATTCTTGACAGACCTGCCTCAGCCAGTCGTTTAAGCCCCTGGGGGCCTTTTTTATGAATATATTGTGAAGAGCCGTACACCGTAATCCGCCCGATCTCCGGGAAAACCGCTTTTGCAAAAACAAGGATTTCACAAAGATCTTCGGTTTTCATGGCAATGGTGTTCCCTGCCGGTAAAAACAGGGTTCGAACGGCGTTCCCGTAAGTATCCCGGGCTTTTAAAATATCTTCTTTGATGTCGGCCACGTCCCGGACGCTGAACCTGGGCCCGTTTTTATACACCAGACAGAAGGTGCATCGATTGTGGGGACAGCCGACGGTGGCCTGAATCAAAAGAGAATCGGCCTCACTGGGAGGCCTGTAAATGGGTCCTTGATAACGCATATTGTTTGTTTAATGGTTTATCACCTGAATCTTGCATATGAAAGCTTCCAACTCGTGCAAAATTCAGTTTGTGATTCGATTTATATATGGAATTTTTAGATTTTTTGCGTTACGTATTCCGAGTCCGGAAAATACAAAAAAATTAATCGGACGCCGTGGTTTCAAAATTTCGTCTTTTCGAGATTATAGTTAAATATCCTTCCGTTTTTCAAGAACAGTTTTCCTTTGGGGAGCATTTTATGCAACAGACCCGATGGCATGTGATCACCGGAGCGCCCTGCTCGGGAAAAACCGCCGTCATCTGTGAGCTGGAACGACGCGGATACCCGGTGGTCCACGAAGTTGCAAGGGCATATATCCATGAAAAATTGGAAAAGGGAAATACCATCGCCCATATCAAAGCGGATATATCGGCATTTGAGCGTCACATTCTGTATCAAAAGATTGAAATTGAACGATCTCTTTCTAAAGACACAACGGTTTTTTTGGACCGGGCCATTCCGGACAGCATCGGATACTATCTTCTGGAAGGATTAAACCCGGACGACCCGATTCAAAAAAGCGGGCTGTGGCGATATAAAAACATATTTTTCTTTGAAAGGATCACCTTTGAAAAAGATGCGGTACGATCAGAAGATGACCGGATCGCCACAGCCCTGGACGGCCTTTTAAAAAAAAGCTATCAAATGCTGGGCTATGAGATTATTTCTGTTCCCTTGATGACCATCGAAGACCGGGTCGATTTCATTCTGACCCGAATCTCTCATGAAATTGTGGAATAAATCGCACAATTGTTGGATGATTTATTTCATAATCATGGGGTCCAAAAATCCCATGGATTGGCTAACCATTTGAAATTTAAAGAAGCCATGCAGCAATCCAAGACTGCATGATTCTTGCATACTAGTATCAACTGAGGTAATGCAATCGCCGAGGTGGGCGGCTTTACCGTTCTAAAAAAAAGAAGTTTTTATACCATCAAGGAAACAAGATTTAATGAAAATATTGAAATTGAGTGCCTGGATGATTTTATGCCTCTTGGCTTTAGTGCTGACAGCATGTGGTGGCGGCGGCGGTGGATCGAGCTCCATTAGCAGCGAGACCGGGACGCTGTATTTAAGCCTGGCCGACGCAACCACAGACGAATACCAGGCGGTTTATGTGACCATAAAAGAAGTGTGGGTTCATATGGGCGGAAATGAAAAAAATGACGCCAGCTGGGAAGTGGTTGCGTCTCCGAATGAAACCTATGATTTACTGGACCTTGTAAACGGCGTCAGAGAAGAGCTGGGCATTTCAGAATTGTTGACCGGCCACTATACGCAAATGCGGCTCATCATCGGGGATGCTCCGGATAATGGCATTAACATATTCAGCGAAAGTCACCCCCATGCAAATTATATTATCGACAACGCTGATACCTATCATGAATTAAAAGTTCCCAGCGGCCGTCAGACCGGCATAAAAATTGTCAATGGATTCGACATCAATGCCAATGAAACCACAGAACTGATTTTAGATTTCGATGCCATGCGCTCTGTTGTAAAGGCAGGGTCCAAAGATAAATGGCTGTTAAAGCCCACCATCAAGGTCCTCGATACCCGAGATAATTCCATCGTCAGGGGAACAGTCACAACGGTTTCTGATGAGACCGAAGTGCTCCTGAGACGGGTGTTGGTAAGTGCTCAGACATACGATTCGGGTGTCGCCGATGTGAAGGACCAGGTTCTAATTCAAACATCGACCTTAACCGATGTATATGAGGGTGAGTATTCGATTTTCATCCGACCGGGCCAGTACAACATCGTGGTTTACAAAGACGGCTATAACCCCTTTTGTTCTAAGCTCGACATAGGCTCTCACCAGGAGCGTTCCTTGAATTTCACACTCGAGGCCGCAGAAACGGTTACCGTTTCAGGTAAGGTGGATATAGACGATCCCACTCCGGATCAACATGTTACGCTGAGTTTTCGGCAGAGCGCACCCTTCGATCCCAGTATGCCCGAGAATCCGCAGATCGAAGTGAAATCGGTAAATGTCGCCAGTCCCGGATCTTATGGGGTCATTCTTCCTGAAGGCACCTATACAGTTGTAGCCTCGACGTATGGAAGAACAACCCAGGTGTTTAAAAATACGGTGGTAGTCTCTGGAAACGACACAACTCTGCCAAATATTCTCTTTTAAGCCCAGACATCGCAATTTGAACAAATTTTCTAATTATGGATTTACCCTATGGCAGATAACGATCAAAAAATTAGCCTCACCGAAGTCCGGGGACGTTTGTTTGAATTAATATTCGAAATGACTGAAACAGAGTCTCGAGCACTCAAACAGGAACTTGAAAAAAAGCACCAGCCGGAACACGGGCAGACGGAGAGACGGAAGCATCCGAGGAAAAAAACCTTTATTCATGTAGACTGCTCCGGCAATAAATGCGCGTTTACAGACTTCATCCAAAATATCAGTGACAGCGGATTGTATATCGAAACTCAAATGCCATTGTTTACCGACCAGGAGCTTTCCATGACGCTTTCTCCTCCCGGCGCCGAAAGCCCCATCAAGATCGTCGGAAAAATTGTCAGAGTCGATTCAAGGGGCATCGGGGTAAAATTCGACGAGCTTCTGTCCCGCAGTTAGACCAAGATCATCCCAGCGGATTCTCTACCCTATAGTTGCATAAATAACATGGCAAAATGAAACGTAGATCCCGCTTGCGGGGGATCTGCAGCATCTTCGACTTTTGCTACGTTAGGGTCTGTTACCTAAATTCTGCAGGTATTAACCGACTTCAGCGACCTTATCGACCAGCAACGCCGGAAGATGAAGATATTCGGTGGTGGACCGCTTTTGATCAATGTCATCATACACCCGCCGCACCTGTTTGCCGGTTAAACCGGTGGCGCGACCCGCAATCTCAGGATCGATATGGTTATTCTTTGCATAGAGGCAGATGTCCATTTTATCGTAGGGAAGTGAAAAGTAAAACTCGTCTTGCCCCTGGGGAAGCGAATACGTATCCGTGGTTGGAATACGGCCAATTATTTCTTCGGGGATGCCGAGATACGCTGCCAGCTGGTAGACTTGTGTTTTATACAGATGCGCAATCGGCTTGATATCAGCGGCACCGTCACCGCATTTTACAAAAAATCCCTGGTCATACTCCAGTCTGTTCGGGGTTCCGACCACCGCATAGTTCAGACGGTCGGCATGGTAATATTCGAGCATTTTCCGGGTTCGCTGTTTGAAATTGGTTGCAGCAACGATTCCAAGATATGCCTTTAGGGGTAAGCGTTTTTTTATTTCTTTTCCGTCCGGAGCCTTGGCGACAATCGAGAAAACAGTAAACCCTTTTTTTTCGATAACATTCGGCGTGATCAATTTCGACCGCCATCCGGCTCCGTATTCATGAACAACCGAACGGACTGCATCATCATATTTTTTGTAAAAACCGACGGCATCCAATATCCCGGTGATGTCCTCGACCACCGTCTCTATGCCCAAATAATCTGCCACCCTATCGCTGAAGGGAACCGTTTCATCCGAAGAATGCTTTTCGGGCATTTGGAGACCCACCACCCGGTCCTTACCGATGGCCCTTACACACAACGCAGCACATACGCTGCTGTCGATACCTCCGGAGATTGCAACGACGGTACCTCTTCGTTTTAAACGCACCGATAGAAAACGCCGCAGGGCAGTAACGATTTTCTCTGTTTCCTGAGAGCAGTCGAGCTTCAAAACATCTTTAGACAACACAAAATTCTTGTCCATATGATTGAGATCTCCGTCTTGATATACGATTTAAACTTCCCTGCGACCCACCGGACACACATGAATGCACATCCCACAAACCCTGACGCCTGTAACCTTATCTTTTAGGTGGATGCGATAATCCATACAGCGTTGAACGTCAAAACGCGCCTCGCGAGATTCCGATGGATCAAAAGGGCGTCCCGTAAAGGCATTTGGAGGACAGGCTTCCACGCATTTTTGGCATTCACCGCACTGATTTGGAATTGGGCTGTCCGGCGCTAAAGGGGCATCGGTCAAAACCGTAACCCAACGCACCCGGGGCCCGAGTTCCGGCGTGATCAGGAGACAACTCGGGCCAATCCAACCTAGTCCCGCAAGCCTTGCAGACAGTTTGTGGGAAAAAAGCCCCCGAACTTTTTTACTGTCAATGGTATCTGATGCAGGGATAAGAAGTGTCTGAAAACCATTCGAATTTAAGATGGAGCTGAGATGCAGCGCCATCCGATCCAAAGATTGGTTAACCGTATCGTAAAGGTAATCATACGTCCGCGCCACGCCGACTTCTTTGTGGCGATATAATTGATCGACAATACCATCGTTCAGTCCGATGCCCAAAGAAATAGAACGAGGGAAGGCCGCCAGAAAATCACCGCCTTGTTCCACGATGGTCTCCTGAACTCCGGTCAGGTCGGCCACACCGAAAAACCGAGCCC
>JAHECI010000262.1 GCA_024641825.1 Desulfobacterales bacterium
TAGGGGTTTACCGTGACCCCTTAGGGACCGGCAAGGGGGCCAAGTTGGTGATGGGAGGTTTTGGTTTTTGTGTGGGGCCCAGGGATTATGACGGACCCCTTCGTCCTCACCTTCATCCAAGAAGGCTTTTGGATGGTATTATCGAAGGCGTTCGTGACGGCGGAAACAAAAGCGGGATTCCCACAACTTTCGGCCAGGTACTTTTTCACCCCGGTTACATGGGGAAATGCCTGGTTTTTGTGACGGCGGTGGGGATCATGCCGGCCCAAGTCAAAGGGAAACCTTCGGAAAAAAAGAAAACATCCCCGGGAGACCTGGTCATTATGTGCGGCGGACGGGTGGGCAAAGACGGCATTCACGGGGTCACTGCATCTTCCGAGACATTTTCAGAACACACTCCGTCAGGCCATGTTCAAATCGGTGATCCTTACACCCAGAAAAAAATGCATGATTTTCTTTTGGATGCACGGGATGAAGGATTGGTGCAGTTTGTTACGGACAACGGCGGCGGCGGGCTTTCCTCATCAGTGGGGGAATCGGCCCGATTTAGTAATGGATGCGAAATCCAACTTGAAAAAGTACCATTGAAATATGAGGGGCTTGATCAGTGGGAAATTTGGGTTTCCGAATCCCAGGAACGTATGACCGTTGCGGTAACACCGGAACATCTTGAACGGTTTATGGCACTTTCGAACATGCATGCCGTAGAGAGCACGGTTATCGGGAAGTATACGGATTCCGGGAAACTTCATATCACTTACAACAACATGACGTGTGCCTGCGTCGATATGGATTTGATGACGTCGGGTTTTCCCCAGTGGGAGTTTGAGGCCGAATGGACGCCGCCGGAAAGGCGCGGATTGTTTGAGCCGGTTTTAAAGGCACCCGACAACTATCAAGCGCTGCTGTTGGATATGCTTTCACGTCCCAATATTTGTTCCAAGGAGTGGATCATTCGACAGTATGATCACGAAGTTCAGGGAACAAGTGCCATAAAGCCCATGGTGGGAGCAGAACGTGATGTGAACAGTGATGCGGCGGTTATAAGACCCGTGCTTGACACCCGGCATGGCCTTGCTTTTTCCCAGGCGCTGCTGCCACCCTATTCAGCAATAGACACCTATCATATGACCAGCTGCACCATTGATGAAGCCATACGAAGGCTGGTTGCTGTTGGTGCGGATTTTGACCAAATCGGCGGGGTGGATAATTTCTGCTGGCCCAGTATTCAATTTCACCCTCGGAATAATCCGGATGGAAAATTGAAAGCCGCAAAACTCGTAAGATCATGCCGGGCGCTACGTGATGTCTGCCTTGCCTATGAGATACCGCTCCTTTCTGGAAAAGACAGTATGTACGTTGACGGGCATCTGCAGGGAAATTACGGAGAAACCCAAAAGGTTTCGGCCTTGGAAACCCTTCAATTTTCGGTCACGTCAATTGTCAAGGATATCGAAAAATGCATTACCATGGACAGTAAGATGGCCGGCGACCTGGTTTATATCCTTGGTATGACCCGCAATGAGCTTGGAGGATCTGAATACTACGAACATTTCGGGTATGTGGGTCTGAATGTCCCAAAGGTTTATCCTGAAGCGTTCGTTGCATTATACAGGGCATTGGGGCATGCCATTGACAAAGAAATCGTTGCTTCTGCCCACGGCATTTATCGTGGCGGGTTAGGAATACATCTTGCATTGGTTGCCATGGGGGGAAATCTTGGCATGGAGATTGATCTTGGTGATGTTCCAGTGGATCAGATTGACCGTAATGATGTGGTTTTGTTTTCAGAATCCCCTGGCCGCTTTATTGTCACCATCGACCCCGAAAATCGAAAAGCATTTGAAGATATTTTCAAAGGGCTTGATTTTGCCTGTATGGGAACTGTGGCTCAAGGAAATCATTTTGTGATTAAAGGGATTGACGGCCAAATCCTGGTGGATGTTTCCGTTCAGGATCTTAAAGCTTTTTGGAAAAAACCTTTCGGAGAATTGATATGAGCATGGTCAAAGCCGTCGTTCTTACCGGATACGGCCTGAATTGCGATCATGAGACCGCATATGCCCTGGAACTTTCCGGTGCTGTTGCACATCGTCTCCATATCAATACTCTTATCCAAGGCGCCGTCGACTTAACGGATTTCCAGATCATGGTATTTGGAGGTGGATTCAGCTGGGGGGACGACCACGGTGCAGGGGTTATCCAGGCGGTTCGCATGAAAACCAATCTGGGCGATAAAATTCTGGAATTTATCGATGCCGGTAATCTTGTTCTCGGTATTTGTAATGGATTCCAAACCCTTGTCAACCTGGGACTTCTGCCGGGATTTGACCGGGACTATACAAAACGATCCGTGGCCCTGACCTTTAATGACTGTGGCAATTTCAGGGACCAGTGGGTCACATTGAAAGTTGTTTCCACATCTCCCTGCATTTTTACCACGGGTTTGGACACGTTGGAACTTCCCGTAAGACATGGTGAGGGCAAATTTTACGCTGAAGAAACCTTCATAAACCGTTTGATGGATGACAATCAAGTGGTCCTCCAATATGCTATGCCCGACGGCAGCCCCGCAGATCAAAAATTCCCCTTCAATCCAAACGGATCTGTGTATGATATCGCCGGGATCTGTGATCCAAGCGGCCGAATTTTCGGCCTTATGCCTCATCCCGAGGCCTTTAACCACTGGACCAACCACCCGAACTGGCCGCGCATCAAAGAAAAGAAAAAGCGCCAAAAAAACAACTCCGCACCCGTCATTACGCCGGGCATCCGAATATTTAAAAATGCCGTGGCGTTTATTCGCGATAAATAGCCAAATAGTTTAATAGCACTATTAAAAGATTTAATAGTATATTTTGACAATCCTGCCGTATCATGACGACTGAACCTTTCAGTTCCGACATTTTTACAAATACTGCACAACTGCTAAACATATCATAAAATAGTAATAAATTCGAATAGATATCTTCGATACCCGATATTAGAGGAATGGTGTGTCAAAAATTCATATAACAAATGAAATGTTTTGGCACAGAAATTGAATAATCCAAAATCACAGGAAATAAAAAAATGCAGAAAAGATCAGGATTCACACTGATAGAGCTGACCGTCGTTATTGCATTATTGGCTATTTTAACTGCTGTGTGTGTACCGAATTTTTTAAGCTGGCTGCCGAAATATCGATTGAAACGTGCGGCGCGTGATCTTTATTCAAATCTGCATTTGGCAAAAATGTCGGCCATCAGGGCCAATAAGGATTGCATGGTGAAATATTACAAAAACCCGGATCGATACACGGTGGATCTTTTAAACAAAACCATAAGGCTTTCAGATTATAAAAGCGGCATCACATTTAATGGTCCGGACAATCAAACCTTTGCTGTGGCCGCCATAACGTTTAATTCCAGAGGCACCGGCAATTCGGGTTATGCGTACCTGACCAATTCAGGAAAAACCGCGTATTACCGCGTCGGACCGCTGACGTCGGGAGCGATTAAATTGCAAAGATGGGGCGGAGGAACTTCATGGAAATGAAGCGCGAAAAACAACATATTTTATTTAGATTTTCAAATCAGGGATTTACCATGATCGAGCTGCTGGTTGCCATGGTGGTATCACTTCTGGCGCTGGCGGCGATCTATTCGACGTTCTTGGCCCAGCACCGGTCGTATCAGGTCCAGGAAGAAGCCGCAGGGATGCAGCAGAATATCAGGGCCGCCATGTATTACATGCAGCGGGAAATCCGGATGGCAGGGAATGATCCCTTTAACACCGGCAATTTCGGATTTGTTTCGGGAACCTCAACGGCAAATGGAAATGTCATTCAATTTACTTCGGATATCAGCGGCGGTCTCAGCGGAGAACCGAATGGGATCTATGAAGCTGGCAATGAAAACATACAGTATAATTTAGCCGACCCAGACGGAGACGGAGTTAATGATCTCTTCAGGAATGGTCAGATCGTGGCTCAGAACATCGACGCCATTGATTTTGTTTATTTGAACGCTGCCGGAACCCCACTCAACTCCGGCGGTGGCGGTGTTTCTTTGCCGCTTTACAACCAAATCCAATCCATAGAGATCACGGTTGTGGCCCGGACAGACGATCCATTATTATATGGTACCCCGAATAATAATACCTACGTTAACCAACAGGGTGAGACGATTTATGTCCCGCCCGCGCCCGGTGACAACTGGAGCCGAAGACGTTTAACCACTTTGATTCACTGCCGAAATTTAGGTTTATAGGATGATGTCATGAAATTTGAAAACGAACATATGGTCGACACGGAGACGCCGAAAGGAACATTGAAAAAACAAGACGGTTTCACCCTTATCGAAGTGCTGATTGCCCTGACCATTTTTGCCGTGGGTCTTTTGGCCATAGCGGCCCTGCAGACTTCGGCTATCCGGATGAATGCCACCGGCAATCGAGTCACGGAATTTTCCACCGTGGGCATTGACAAGTTTGAAGAACTCATGAGCCTGCCATCTAACAACGCTCTATTGGCGGCTGGAGGACCTTATACAGATACGACGGATGGTTATACGGTGAGGTGGTGGGTTGTTCAAGACGCCTTTGCGGCGAATACCAAACGCATCAGGCTGGAGGTGACCAGAAATGGAAAAATGCTCCAGATCAGGAGCATAAGATGTCAATCACTGTAGTTTGAATGGACATTAGGATAGAATATGAAAAATGAACTGAGGATTTCCCATGAAAAATACATTGCTTCCGACAAATGAGAATGGATCGGTCGTTGTTTTAGCTTTGATTATGCTGGTTCTGCTGACCCTGCTGGGTATGGCGGTCAGCCGCACATCCAGTATCGAGGTGCAGATCGCCTCAAACGACCAACAGGCGGTTGACAATTTATATAAGGCTGAATCAGCAGACCACTATGCCATTGAACTCAGCAGAATCTGGTTAAGCAAT